>JAEXFF010000143.1 GCA_023400335.1 Bacteroidota bacterium | reverse complement strand
TCTGGTCGTTGGGAGCTACCTTATTTGAATTGATGACCGGAGATGCTCCCTTCGGGAATTTAGGGGGCGTACTTCAGAAAAACGGAGCGGAAATACCGGATATCAACGGGGATTATTCCAAAGAATTAAAGACGGGTGTGCAGGCATGCCTGGCATTGGAGACCTGGGATCGTCCTACGGCCGCAATTTTGCGGAACTATACGGAATTCCGGTTGAGGGGCGAAAAACCACACTGGCCGGAAAATAAAATAAAAATGGCCGGAAATCTTCCTCCTGTGGAAAAGGAGGGGCGGAAAACAGAACCGTTTACCGACCGGAAAACGGAGGTATTTGTGGACCGGAAAACAGAAGAAGAGAGGGGGGAAAAGGATTTTATACAGGAGACTGAAAGGAATCCGAAATCCCGGAGAGGATTGTGGGTCGGTCTGGGAAGCCTTGCCGTTTTGGCAGGGGCAGTAGCGGTCTATTTTTTCTTTTTCGTTTGGGGAAGTGAATCCGGCAGCCATAAAATTGAACGGGAATTTTTCGGGACTTGCCAGCGGGTATCGGATTTCCGGGCTTATTTGGCCCGTTATCCCTCCGGAGAATATGTCGGTTTGGCCCGGGGGCGCATTCAGGAATTCCTGCGGGATAGTATTGCCTATGATTCCTGTATCAGTCAGGCTTATTCCGATTCGGGCGGGATTCATTTACTTGCTTTTTATGACGAAAGAATAGAAAAGCTTGAATCTTATCTGACCCGCTTTCCGGAAGGACATTACGTTCAATTGGCCCAAAAGAAGATAGAACATTTAAGGAAAGAAGCTGCACAAATGCGGCAGGAAGAAGAGAACCGGCAGGCGGAGCTGAGTCGCCTGAATCAGGAAAGGAGGCGGCAGGAGGAACGAAAGAGGAACCTGACGGACGATCAGCGGCTGGCAATCCGAAAGGTTGAATTTGCCAATACAGATTACGACGGACTGATCATTGACGGTTTCGGTTCTCCTCTGTATTCCTATACTCAATACCTGGCTCCGAGGATTGTGTACGATAACTTGGCAGATGACGCCAAAAAGATAAAGATCGGGATCAAAATGTATACACCGGAAGGAGAGCTGCACAGGGGAAATGCTTCCCCTGTCGGTTATACTTATATGCGCGACATTGAACTGGCCGGTAAACAGCAGAAAAATGTGACGAAAAATCTGCTTAGCTGGGGAAATACGGAAGGATATTCCTATTCTCCCGGGACCTGGCGGTATGAAATCTGGTGTAACGGCCGCTTATTGTACAAAACGGACTGTACGATCAGACGACCGGTAGAAGGAATAAGCGGTGAGGTGATTACAAAACACTATGAAAATGGGGACAAATATATCGGGACTTTCAATGCTTCCGGATTCCGGCATGGAGCAGGGACATATGTCTGGGCGGACGGGAACCGTTATATAGGAGAATGGAGAGAGGACGATATGACCGGAAATGCTTATTATTATTGGGCAAACACCGGGGATAAGTATATCGGGGAATACCGGAATGATAAACGGAATGGAAAGGGTACTTTGTACTGGAAGAGCGGAGACCGCTATAGCGGGGATTGGGTGGAAGGTGTCCGGACCGGGAAAGGAACCTATTATTACGGGAATGGGGATAAATATGTGGGGGATTTTAAAGATAATACCCTGACCGGACAGGGGACCTATTATTATGCTAACGGAAGTATAGAAGCAGGACGCTGGGAAAATAATACCTATATGGGAAATTAGGAGAGGTGTGTTTGCAGCTGTTTTGATCGGCAGTGCGGGATGGAGGAGGGAAAGGTTCGAAAGCAAGAGTGCGGATTTGTAAAAAAATGTTGTTGAAAATTGTCACAAAAAAGGAGGTGAGGAAAGATATTTATAGCAGCAGGGGGGCGGCAAAGAGCGGAATTTACGGAATCTAACCTTATCGTGATACAGTTGCCGTACTGCTGCGTTTCGACGGAATATGCCCCTTCGTTTGCCGTAAAGTTGCTTCGGATGGAAGGAAAAGGGTGGATTTGCAATTGTGGGGTTTTAAAATAATAGAGAACGGGGTAGAAAAGAAATAAAAAAGGGATACGCTGGGAAAATTATTTAAAATGAAAAGATATGGACATACAGAATGGAACAATTGTGAACCATCACTATCAGATAGTGGGTTCAGCTCCTATCGGCCGGGGCGGTTTTTCGGAAGTTTGGAAGGCGGTAGACGTGATGACCGGAGTAGAGGTGGTGCTGAAAATATATGCACCGGGGACCGGACTGGATGCGGAAGGACTGGAAATACTGAAACGGGAGTTTGCCCTGGTGTTCCAGCTGAATCACAACAATTTGCTGAAAGCGACACATTTTGACATTATCGAAGACCGGATTCCTTTTTTGGTAATGCCCTATTGCCCGGGTTCTTGTGCCGATGTACAGCAGGCTTTTCCGGAGCAGGAAGTGTTCCGGTTTTTAAAGGATGTGGCTGCGGGTTTGGCATTCCTGCACGAGAGGGATATTGTACATCAGGATATTAAGCCGGCCAATATTTTAATCGACGCCTCGGGGCATTATGTGATTACGGATTTCGGCATCAGCACCCGGGTGAGGAATACTTTGCGGAAAAGTGCGAAGCAGCAGAAAAGCTCGGAAGGGACCATCGCTTATATGGCTCCGGAACGGTTCGGGCGCGACAATATACCGGTAAAGGCAAGCGACATCTGGTCGTTGGGGGCTACCGTATTCGAACTGATCAGCGGCTATGTGCCCTTTGGGGAACACGGGGGATTAATGCAGAAAAACGGGGCGGAGATTCCGGAACTCCCGGGAGATTATTCCCCGGAATTGAAGATGCTGATTGCCGCTTGCCTGTCTCCCCAACCCTGGGACCGGCCATTGGCTTCCCAGATCGGGGAATATGCCGGATATGCTTTGCAGGGGCAAAAACAAAAAATAGCAGAAGCTTTACAGGGAAAAATAGCGGAACCGGCAGAGGAGAAAAAAAGACGGAATAAATTTATCTCGTTCTGGCTGGGACTGATGGTTACCTTAAATACTTTGGGTGCCTGTTTTATGCTGTACGGGCTTTTGACCGAGAATACTTTTACGGCTACCTGGATGACGGTAAGTTTGTCCTTTACCTTGAATATTTTGTGCGCCCTCATGCTGTGGAAATGGATGCGTTGGGGGTATTGGTTGTATCTTTTCTCGGCAGCTTTTGCCGTGGCGGCCGATTTGTTTTCTTCTCCTCTGGAAACCTTGCCTACATTGCTCGGAGGGGGGATCGGCATGTTGATTTTATTTGGAATCCTGAATTTGAAAAAGAACGGGGTGCCGGCATGGAAACAGATGGATAATTCGTTTCACTGGAAAAAACACAAAGGGATGTACGGGGGATTTATCGCGCTTTTTCTGGTCATTTTCCTGACCGGAATCGTAAAGATGCAGCAAATGCCTTTGGATACGGGATATTACGATCCGGCTTATGAAATAGAGGGTGACAGTACTTTCGTAGATTCTTTGGAATATCCGGCTACCCAGATCCTGTATGCAAAGGACGGAAGCTGTTCGGTTGCCGTTCCAGATTTTTTTGTCGAACAGGATTTAAATGAGGGGGCGGTATTGAGTTGCGGTTTGAATGATAATTACCCTTATGTGACCGTTTTACGGGAAAAGAAAGCTACTGTAAGCGATTACGGTCTCACTACCCTGGAAAAATATGCCGACTTTCTGAT
>JAEXFF010000083.1 GCA_023400335.1 Bacteroidota bacterium | reverse complement strand
TATCAATTCTACTGCAACGGCATTTTCCATGGATATTTTCAAGCATTGGGCTCCCCGGAGCAGCGACAAAAAAATTTTAAGCATAGCCCGCTGGGCATCTTTTATTGCCGGAGGGTTAGGGACAATCCTGGCTGTTATGATGGCTACCTGGAATATATTGTCGTTACTGGATTATTTCAATTCCATTTTGGGATTGTTGTCGAGCGGCCTGGGCGGATTATTCATTATGGGTATCTTTTTCGACCGCATTGATGCCCGCGGTGCTTTATTAGGTTTTGTCTCAGGAACTCTGGCCGTGTTGGTATTGAGTATTTATACCCCCGTATCCTTTTTATTATACGGGGCAATAGGTATTGTCATCTCCGTAGGGATAGCCTTCCTTTTCAGTTTATTTTTCCCTCTGAAAAAACGGCAGCAAGGCCTGACCTGGAAACAATTAAAACATTGAAATCATTAAAACACAACATTGATAAAATTAAATGGCGATGATTCATTTCGAAAAATTAGCAACACAATACAAAAGTGAATTATTGGATAAGATACTTCCTTTTTGGCTAGAGAAATCCCAGGATAAGGAATACGGAGGATATTTCACCTGTTTAGACCGGAAAGGAAATGTATTCGATACCGACAAATTCATCTGGCTGCAAGGACGGGAAGTATGGATGTTTTCCATGCTTTACAATAAAGTGGAAAAAAAACAGGAATGGCTGGATTGTGCTGTACAAGGAGCCGAATTTTTGAAAAAATACGGACATGACGGAAACTACAACTGGTATTTTGCCCTGAGCCGGGAAGGACAACCTTTGGTAGAACCTTACAATATTTTTTCTTATACATTTGCGACCATGGCATTCGGACAATTAAGCCTAGCTACAGGTCGTCAGGAGTATGCCGATATAGCCAAGAAAACGTTTGACCTCATCTTGTCGAAAATAGATAATCCGAAAGGGAAGTGGAATAAAGCTTATCCAGGCACACGCAATATGAAAGGATTTGCCCTGCCGATGATTTTATGCAATCTGGCTTTGGAAATAGAGCCTTTGCTGGAAAAAGAATTCATGCAAAAAACAATAGAAACTTGTATACACGAAGTTATGGACGTGTTTTATCGTCCGGAACTGGGGTTAATTGTAGAAAATGTTTCTACCGAAGGCGAATTACTGGATAATTTCGACGGCCGCTTACTGAATCCCGGACATGCCATAGAAGCCATGTGGTTTATTATGGACCTCGGAGTACGTCTCGGGCGCAAAGAACTCATCGAAAAAGCGGTACAAATTGCATTGCAGGAAGTGAGATACGGCTGGGATCAAAAAGAGGGAGGAATTTTCTATTTTATGGATCGTCTGGGGCATCCGGTACAGCAATTGGAATGGGACCAGAAATTATGGTGGGTACACATTGAAACACTGATTTCCATGCTAAAAGGTTATCAACTGACCGGATCCCAGGAATGCCTCGACTGGTTTGAGAGCGTTCATGATTACGTATGGACGCATTTTGCCGATCCGGAATATCCGGAATGGTTTGGCTATCTCAACCGACAGGGAGAAGTACTCTTACCCCTTAAAGGCGGAAAATGGAAAGGTTGTTTCCATGTCCCCAGAGGTTTATACCAATGCTGGCAAATATTGGAAAACCTAAAAAAACACTCTCCAAAATATTAAAGGGAATAAGCGTTAGAGGATGAATGAAACTTCGTGCCTGGTTCATATTTGTCAGACGCTCCTGTGGATATACCTCTCTGGTTCTGATGAAAAATGAACCCGGTACGTCAGTTTCGTTAACATACATAACATTTATCTATTTCTCCGACAGAACATTTACCTGAGCTCGTACCTCTGCAAACCGCCATTTCTTATTATAAATTTTTTCCGGCCAATGTTTCCGGATCTGGTAAATCCGTTCTTCGCATATTCCATGAGCAGAATTTCCAACCTCCTTAAATTTATTTCAGAAAAAAAGCAAATAATCTGTCAGACGCTTACAGATTACCATATGCCCATATAAATATTTTTAAGCCAATAATACCAAACTCAAAGCCATGACCCCCATTCCGGTCACCAATCCATAGATCGACACGTGGTGCTCGCCATATTCACGGGCGGCCGGCAGTAACTCGTCCATGGAGATAAACACCATAATACCGGCTACTGCAGCAAAAACCCCGCCCATAACCATCGGTGACATAAATGGCAGCAATATTCCCCAAGCCAGTAAAGCGCCGACCGGTTCTGCCAGTCCTGAGAGAAAAGATAAACGAAATGCTTTTTTCCGGTCGCCTGTGGCATAATAAATAGGTACCGATACAGCTATTCCTTCCGGAATATTGTGAATGGCAATAGCTACGGCAATAGCAATTCCCAGGGTAGGGCTTTCCACCGCAGCAGCAAATGTAGCTATTCCTTCCGGGAAATTGTGAATCCCGATCACCAGGGCCGTCATTACCCCCATCCGCATCAAGTGGCCGTTTTGGGGAGGACGGGCATCCATACATTCCACCGCTTTTACTTCATGGGGATTTTCGAAAGACGGCACCAGCCGGTCGATCAGCCCGATCAGCAGCATCCCGCCGAAAAAGAACAACACGGCCATTCCCAATCCGGGTTTCGTTCCCAATTCAGCGACAAATAAATCCTGTGCCTCACTGAATATTTCAACAAACGATACATAAATCATCACTCCCGCTGAAAGTCCCAATGAAAAAGATAAAAAACGCTTATTGGTATGATGAGCAAAAAAAGCGATCATACTTCCTATCCCCGTAGCCAATCCGGCTAACAAAGTAAGTAAAAAGGGAATCCAAAGATTTTCATTCATATATTTACCGAACCAGTTTCTACAAAGATAAATATTCCCTTTCAATAAACATATCCCTGCAAAAGGGTATTAGGGGTTCGAATCCCCCATAAATCAATCAAAAAAGAGTTAACTTTTTCAAGTTAACTCCTTCATCTGGCGGAGAGAAGGGGATTCGAACCCCTGATACCCTTTTGAGGTATACCCGCTTTCCAGGCGAGCCAGATCAGCCACTCCTGCATCTCTCCAATACAGCGGGGGCAAAGATAGAACAAAAAGAAAAAAATAAAAAATAAAAAAGGAAAAATCAGCGATAAAACCGGATTTTAATTTTCTGACATTCTCCCTAAAACGGATAGCCAATGGCCAAATTCAATACCAATCCGTCGTGGAAATTATAACTCCTGATATTGAAATAACCAGATTTTCCCGTATTATACGGAGCATGTAATGCTACCCCCAAATCCGCCCGTACAATAATATACGTGATATCGTAACGCAATCCAAAACCCGTCCCTAAAGCAATTTCTTTCCAAAGTCCTTTTAAACGGAATTCCCCACCCGGCCGCTGTTCTTCTTTCCTCAGTAACCAGATATTTCCAGCATCAGCAAAGACTGCACCATTGAAACGGCCGGCAATTTTAAAACGATATCCGATATTGGCTTCTAACTTAATATCACCGGTCTGATCCAGATAAGCCGTGACGGTTTTCCGGGGTGGATGATAACTTCCCGGACCAATGGAACGAATTTGAAAGGCCCGTATACTATTAGCCCCTCCAATGTAAAATTGTTCGCTGTAAGGCATAACTTTCGCATTCCCATAAGCATAGCCGATTCCTCCCATAAAACGCATGGCCACCTGAGAATTATCGGAAGTCTTTTTGTATTTAATAATTTCCGTCGTCAATTTTAAAAACTGGGAATAACGATTTCCCAATATTTTTCTTCCTTCCCCGGTTTCTCCGAATAGAGCCTGTACGCCCGAAATGATATTTCCCGCCTGAGTCAGAGAAGTCTGCCAGAAAATCCGGTTGGGGTTCCGGTAAGTTGCCGCCCGGTCGAAAGTATATGTATAAGACATAGAAGGAATAAACTGATTCTTAAAACTCAGAGCAATAGCCGGATTATTATTCAAAGTGGAATCGAATTCATGGGAAGTACGTAACAAATGCGTATAACTCAACTTGAAAGGAACAACAGAATGGTAATTCCGTCGGGAGGAGTTAAAATCATAGGTTGCACTTCCCCAGAAAGAAATCATCCGGAAATAGCTATGGCGATTTAAAAAATCAGTACCGATTTGAAAATTAGTCCGTTCCTGCCGGTCCCGCGTTGTTTTCAAAAATTTCGGGACCAATAGACGCGGGACCGACAAATTCAGATTAATACCCAACTCATAAGAATTTACTAAACCGGACTTCCCCTTTGTTGTCTTTTCCCCTCCAATCTGCCATTCATAAGCTCCGTTCAATTTTAAAGAAAACGTCTCAGCCCGCTTGAACATATTTTTATTGTTAAGACTCAGTATCAAACCCGGCCCCAATAAGTTATTGGATTTAGAAGCCAAATCCAGTTCAATCTCCGTTTCTATCGGCAAAGCATAATCTGCATAAATTTTATAGTTTAACAACCTGCTGCCGACCGAATCCGCCGGATCAATAGTCAGGTTGACAAATTTAAATACCCCCAACTGCACAAATTCCCGCTGAGTACGGCTTTGACGCCAGGCCGTATAAAGTTGTCCGGGTCTCACATTGACAGCCCGGGCCAATATTTTCGGTTTTAATGTTTCCGGAGGGGTATAGTCCAAGCGGAGTCCGTTGTAAAATAGGGTATCACGGGGCAGTCCACTGTCATTTCCGGAAAGCGAAATATGCACTTCTTTGACATGATAAGGGTAAAAAGCCGGAGAAGGTATTCCCTGCTTTAAGCCAATCCGGACGTCAGCAATCCCATGCCGCCGGGTGGTATCTGCCAAAAATTCAATATAAGAAGGCTGGAAATAATAATAACCTTTGTTTCGTAACAGATCGGAAATCCGCTGCCTTTCCTGCTCCATTATATTAATATCATACTGCTGACCGGTTTTAAGTAAACTAAAACGCATAGACCGCCGGACAATACTATCCATTTCTCCCCTCCAGCCCCACAATTCTATACTGCCATAACGGAAAGGCTGAGGCAGTTTCACCCAATAACTGATCCGTGCTTTTTTCGGATTGTGTTTGTGCGGAACAATTTCATAACGGGACTCTACACCAAAAAAACCGAAATCCTTCATATTATTTTCCACCATACCCAATCTCAATTCGGGTTGTACATCCGATATCAAAACAGGTTTTTTAGACAACTTCCGGTACAGCCACCATTTTAAGCCCTTCTCTTTTTTTATATTCCAGTTGTATACCCAAAGTCCGATAGGGAAAGGGCTCCGTACATAAGGAGAAAATAAGGGATTATTCGGAGGATAGGATAAAGGAGTGGTCAAAGCTGATTTTTCAGGACCTTGCAATTTCAATTTCTTTGGTGTCTCTATCTTCATTTTTTTCACTCCCGTATACAGTACTTCTCCTTCCGTCAGTTTTTTAGTTGTCGAACAAGCAAAAAGCAATAGGGAAAAACAGAGAAAAAAGAAAATGTTACGTCCTGTACGAAACAGGCGTTTATTTCCTTCCGGATAGAATTTACATCTCCTCATCATCCTTATTTTTTACTTTGATTATCCCGCATGATCCGTTTTGACTTCCGGATAAATAAGTCTTTTACTTTCCGGAAGCTTTTCCGTAAAACGATACCGAAACCGGTTTGGGTAACTTCCCCTTCCAATACACTTTCGTAATTTGTATGTCTGAAAATTTTCAAGAACCAATTCCGGTTTTTACTAAACATATATTCAATAGCGATATCGTCCACCAGATTTTGTTCCATACTTGTTCCCGGATCATTATCGGTTGTAACCCGCCCTCCTATTTTCACATTTATTTTATCATTGAACAATTGTTTCGAAAATTGATAGGAGACGTCTGTTTTCTTCACTTCCTGTCCGCCGGCGCCAATCTGATTATAACTATCGATACCGAATGTCAGTCCGGCATTTTTCAAATATTTACGGCTCCATTGATTCAATTCTTTTTCAACAAAATTATTCAATGTATTATTGGCATTATTACCGGAATTC
>JAEXFF010000060.1 GCA_023400335.1 Bacteroidota bacterium | reverse complement strand
ATCCTTTGTTGCTTTTTCTTTTCCATGAAAAACAACAACAGCAGGTTTTTTGATATTAATATGCAAATGTGTAATTTGCTTTTCATCCGGAATCACTTCAATTCGTTTTCCTGATTTTTCTATCCTGCAATTGTACCCAACATATTCGCCCTCAGCCCGTTCAATGAGAAAAGCATTGGTCAATACGGTTTCACCCATACATTTAAATACTTCATGTACATCATTATCCTGGCAGTTTACTGTCTGCCAGTCACTGATCATATTGACATATTGTTCTCCTATCGTAAACTTAGAGATATCGTATAAATAGGGATGAGGATTTCCAAAACTCAAATCCGAAAAATCATATTTTTTATCAGCACTACAAGCCTGTTCTACTTCCAAATAAGGATCTACCACAAAAGCCCATCGCAGCTGACCGGTTTTATAATCGATTAAATTGGCAAAAGCTCCCATCGCATTAAAAGTCTGTTGCAGCCATTTTTCTTCTCCGGTAAGCAAATAAGCATAATAAGTTGCATACGCCCGCCATCCGCTCCAACCATGAGGAGAATTAAACATATTAGGCAACATTTGCACATCATACTGGGCTTCCCAATACCGCATAGTTCCCTGGCGTCTGCGTGCATCAGGAACCCGGAGCTGAGTGAGACAATCATGGCTATTCAGGATTTGTAACATTGCTTCAGCATAATGCTTCCGGTCCTCCTCCTTTTGTTGTAAAAGTCCCAACATCCCAATCTGCAAGGCCGAACAAGAAATCATACCGTCTTCAAAAGTCATTTCCCCTTCTGTTTGAAAATCGCCCTGAGAAGCCACCAATTGATCGATAGCCCGCTTGGCAGACTGATAATGCCGCTCTCCCCGTTTCAGCCAGTTTGTATCCTCTCTTCCCAATTCCTGTTCAGCAATAGCCAATTCCAAAATACTCTTGGCTATATAAATAACACTTGTATAAACAGTTTTACGATTATAATAGGCCCCGTCTTCTCGCTGAGAAAAATGTATTAGCCAATCGGCCAGACGACTAGCCCGCTCTAAATCCCTGATATCCTTCCGAGCCTCATATTTATCAACGAGTATCCCGATAGTGGTAGAAGTGTTTTGAATACGGGATTTATAAAAAAGAGGCTGCATTTGAACAGTATCATGTAATTTTTGAAAAAGCATTTCAAAATACTCCCGTAGGGGTTTATCTTCATCCTCCGCCGGGAAATACCGGGCAGCCAAAAAAGCCGAATAAAACCCGTACCAACTCTCGGCATGAGAAGTAGGTTTCTGATGATACCGTTTTACATTTTCGCGGGCTTTCCGGAAAACCCATTCCCAAGGTTGATGAACCGAGAGTACAGCCTCAGCCCGTTTCCCCTCCGCTACAACATTTACCTGATATAAACCGGGCTTAGATAACATAACATTTACCCGTGTTCGTTTGGGACTGATTCTTTCCGTTTGTACAGGTAAACCTATTCCGTCATCTGTCACAATCTCTATTTCCGGATGTAGACCCCATACTTGAAACTCAGCCTCCTCCCCGGAAGTATAGGAGGTACGGGAAATATCTACCAATGGTATAGCCATTACATCAGTAATCTTCTTCTCTAAATCCGACAATTTACCGACATTTAAAAAAGCAATCACCCAACTTTTAGATTCCCCTTGCTTCAATTCGTACAAATGCTGGGGGTGATGCGCAGGAAGCGGCAAGCAATTCAGTAAATCCAAATTTAATGCCTCAATCCGATGCCCCATAAACCAATAAGGGGCCGGATCCTGATACCCCAGATTATAATCGACACTCCAGGAAGCAATGGGTTGCTCACAAACTAAAGCCAAAGTATGTCCCTGAGGGGTCTGCATATATCCATAAAAATGAGTTCTCTCATTTCGCATCAGAGTAGGAAAATATTTGCCAAACCAATCGGGATATTTATCCATATAAGTATCAATTCCTAATTTTAAACCGGCCTTCTGAGGTTGAAAAGGAACTGTCATCCAATTGGTTAATTTCACCTGAACAGCAGGATATTCCTCTGTAGACAAATATGTCAGTTCACATTCTATACCTCCAATTTCTGTCCGGAACGACTGGCTTCCAGTTGCTGTCCAAACCGGATTTTGCAATTTCCCCTCTCTTTTAATATAGAAAGAAGGTCCTTGTTTACTCCTCTCCCGAAAAAAAGGTATTGTGTCATTCCCCTTTTTATGCTTAAAAACAAGCTGTTTTATGTATCCTGCAGTATCTATCTGCATTTCCCAAACTTTGGTACTTATTGTCGACTGACTATATCCTTTATAAACAAGCACACAAATAAGTAAACACCACCAATATCTCATATCTGATTTGTTTATTTTCTTTTTCTGAAATAAAATATTATACCTATCATTAAAAAACAGATTCCCCCTCCGGTAAGCCCGTATTTCCACCATAGAGAACCTTTATTTTGTCCAGCAATTATTGGTATAGTCGTTTGTAAACCAATATCCTGAGTTTGGACAAGAAACTGTTTCACATCGTTGGAACATTCTTTCGCACGAGTCAATTCTTCAGCAGTAAAATAAGTAATTTCACAACTTTCCCTACTCTTTTTTGTAATAAAAGTAGAATCCGCTGCTTCATAATTCACCTCCTTTGTCGTATATTTTACTTCCCGTACCAACCAATTTCCCAAAGAATCCGTTTTCAAATAACAAATTTCCGAAACTTGAACTGACATACCCGTTTCCCAGGATTCCGATTCCTTGATCTTCCATGGCAACGGCTCGTTTCCTTTATATATATACTCCACTTCCTCTAAATCACCATAATCTGTCCGGACAGATTTACAGACCCGCCCTAATTTGTCGAAAATGTAAAAAGTTCCTATACACCCATTCGAATGCTCTTTTACTTCTTTTCGGACATTTCCATCGATTTCAAT
>JAEXFF010000028.1 GCA_023400335.1 Bacteroidota bacterium | reverse complement strand
CGAAAAAGAACCCCAAGTAATAGCTGAATATACCACCGGCGACGGGAGGCACGTATTGATAAAACAAATGATGCGTTATGAAAACGCCACTCAAATCAACCGTATAAAATGGCATTATTTTATAAACGGCAGGTTTCACTCCGTCCAGGATATGGATATGAGGTTATTTTTCCCTCAGGAATTGGATTCTTACCTGGAAAGAGCCGGATTTCAGGTGATTCACAAGTTCGGAAGCTTTGAAGAAGAGGCGTTTGACGATCATTCGGAAAAACAGATATACGTTATGTCGCTCAAATAGTAGGGTAAAAGAGTGAGTGTGCCACCTCCCCTGAAAACAGAAGATAAAAATATGGTAGAACCTTTTAAAAATATGTACAACGAGCAGTTCTTCGACCGTTTTACGAAGGACTTGCAATTGGTTATCAACGATTTTGACGTCTGCACATTTGTGTCCCGGCTAAGGGACAAGGAATGGGAAAGCAGGGAATACAAGCAACGCGTTATGCACATAACAACCGTTCTGAAACAGTTTCTACCGGCAGATTACAGGGAAGCTGTCGCAAAGATCCTTGAACTGCTGGATAGTATAAAAGACAAACTGCCGGATTTTTCGGAGATAGACGACAAGAACTTCGGCCTATTGACGTTGGAGTATGGACCGGTTTTGAGCAATTACATAGAACAATACGGGTTGGACGATTACGAAACCTCCGTGAAAGCGATAGAAAAAATCACCCAGTTTACAAGTTGCGAATTTGCTGTCCGTCCTTTTATCGTAAAATATCCGGACAAAATGATGCGACAAATGCTGGTCTGGTCGAAGCACAGGCACTGGGGTATCAGGCGACTGGCGTCGGAAGGTTGCCGCCCGCACCTTCCTTGGGCAATGGCTTTGCCGGATTTGAAAGCAAACCCGGCACCGATCCTTCCGGTCCTGGAAAACCTTAAAAACGACCCGTCGAGGTTCGTGCGGCTGAGTGTTGCCAATAACCTGAACGATATCGCGAAGGATAACCCCGGGACGGTGATTGATTTGGTGAAACGCTGGCAGGGAGAGTCGGAAGAGGTGGATTGGGTGATTAAACACGGCTGCCGGACCCTCTTGAAACAAGGGCAGGCAGAGGTGATGGGCTTGTTTGGCTTTGATTCCGTTAGAAATATCGGCATAGAGGATTTTCATATAGTAATATAGGGAATTCGTTGGAGTTCAGTTTCCGCCTGTTGAATCATAACACAGCAAAGACCAGAATTCGGCTCGAATACAGTGTTTACTACCAAAAAGCGAACGGAACCCTGTCAAAAAAAGTGCACAAAATCAGTGAAAAAGAATATGCCGGAAATTCTGTGACACAAATCAGCCGGAAACACCCTTTCCGCATAGTAACCACCCGGAAACTTTATCCCGGACTTCATCGGATTGCCGTTATTATCAACGGAAACGAATTTGAAAGGCATAATTTTGAGCTGGTGGAAGCTGATAAGCCGTAAAACATTGTATAAAAAACGTATATGATAACAACCCTCGCTCCCTGCGGAATGAATTGCGAATTATGTCATTCCTTTCAAGACAATAAAAAAAGTGTCCCGGATGCAGAAACCGACAGAACCGTTGCGTGATTCGGAATTGTCAGAAAAGGGAGGTATATTGTTTTGAGTGTCCTGGGCACCCGTGCAGGCGGTTAAAACAATTGGATGTAAACTATCAGACAAACTATTCGATGAGTATGCTCGAAAACCTTGCCTATATAAAAGAATATGGAGAAACGGCATTCCTGCGGCAGCAGAAGGATAAATATACCTGTCCCGATTGCGGAAAATTCCATACCGTGCATCAGGATCACTGTATTTATTGCAAACAGGAGAAGCGGAAATAAACGGTGGGTATATGGGAGAGGCGATGATACAAATTAAAACGAATAAGAAGCAATACCTGGATTTGCTGTTGCTTGCCGATGAGCAGGAAGCGATGATAGACTGCTATCTGGAACGGGGCGAAATGTTCGTGCTCGAAGATCGCGGTATAAGGGCTTTGTGCGTGGTTACGGATGAAGACAACGGGGTTTGCAAATTAAAGAATATAGCCGTCCTTCCCGTTTCCTTTCTGTCTGTACCCGAACCAAAAGACGTTACGCTGACCTATATTCCTTCATAAAGTCGTTTTCGTACAATGATAAAGGGGTAATGGTCGTTAATTTTGCATATCTATTTATCCTGGAACGGGATTTTAATTTTAAACAGGTTATCTTTACCCTATAAACTTAATACCCATGAAACAAATTTTTCAGATACCTGCTCCGGAAGCGATAGAATCACTGATCGGGAAGGAGCTTTATCCAATATGGACGGCCCTTTGTGCTTTTATCGAACAAAAGTATGAAATGGAACGCCTGTGGAATGATGGCGGAAAAAAATGGACCTACGAATATAAATACCGCAGAGGTAGCAAGACGCTTTGTGCGTTATACGCTAGGGAAAACTGTTTCGGTTTTATGATTATTTTAGGTAAGGAAGAACGGGATCAGTTTGAGGCTCAGCGGGCCTTGTTCTCCGAAGAAGTACAAATGTTATACGATAATGCCACCACTTATCATGACGGTAAATGGATCATGTTTGAATTGCAAGACACCGTATTATTTGCCGATATTGAGCGGCTTTTACAGATGAAGAGAAATCCTAATAAATAAATGATGAAGAATGAAGTTTTATATGTGCTCCTGAACGAGTACGCCGACCACGAGGCGGTTTTTCTGGCCGAGGCCATCAGTTGTGATGCATACACCATCAAGGAGCATCCTAAATACATCAATAAAATAGTGGCTCCTGTCGCAGGAGAAGTGCGCTCGTGCAGCGGCTTCCGCATGATGGCTGATTATTCCTTCGACACCATGCCAGAAGATTATGCGGCGCTTGTGCTGATCGGCGGCTACCGGTGGATGTCGGAGGATGCGGAGCGTGTAGTGCCCGTCGTGCGGCGTGCCCTGGAACGGGGGATTGTGGTGGGGGCTATCTGCAATGGCACGTCATTCCTGGCGCGTCATGGTTTCTTGAATCACGTGAAGCATACCGGAAACGGGGTGGAACAACTGAAAGCATGGGGCGGTGCCAATTACACCAACGAGGCGGGCTACGTCTGCCAACAAGCTGTCCGGGACGGCTGCATTGTCACTGCCAACGGTAGCGCATACCTGGAATTTGCCCGGGAATTGTTACTTCTTCTGGAAACCGATACCTCCGAAAGCGTAGAGATGTTTTATCGCTTCCAGAAGGAAGGTTTTGTGAAAATGTTTTGTTCTCCGCAGATCCGTTTCAATACAATCGGTTTGTTCACCAAAGACTTGGCGAAAATGGCAACCTTCTACCGCAACGTTTGGGGATTTGAAACGGACTGGAACGGTACGGACCCCAACGTGGAATTACGGCGGGACGATATGCGGCTGATCCTGTTTCCTCGTGAGGCTTTCGAGACCATGACCTCACGCCGATACGCGTATCCTGACGGGTTGAACGGTACTCTTGAAATCTCTTTTGATGTGCCATCCTACGCCTCTGTTGATGCCGAATACGCCCGTGTTACCGGAGCCGGAGCCACCCCCGTTTTTCCGCCTACGACCGAACCCTGGGGACAACGCACCAGCTACGTCGCCGACCCCGACGGGAATCTGATAGAGATCAGTTCGTTTGTTGAATAAAAAGTTTATAATTAACCCACGAATAAAAAATTTATGGAAAATAAGTTTTGTCAGAGTTGCGGAATGCCGCTGCAGAAACAGGAGGATTACGGAACCAATTCCGACGGAAGCCGGAATGAGGATTATTGCTGCTATTGTTTTGAGAACGGGACCTTTACTATGGATTGTACCATGGAAGAGATGATCAATCATTGTGCCCAATTCGTCGATGAATGGAACAAAGATTCGGACGTGGCTTATACCAAAGAAGAAGCTATTGCACAGATGAAAATGTACTTCCCTTCTCTCAAACGTTGGGTATCGAAATAGGCAGGACCACCGGGGATGGTTATTTTGAGAGTGTTGTCCTCGATCCCGACGGCAACTCCATGGAGTGTGTATACCGTGAAAAGGAGGAGGTACAGGCTCCTCTGCTCGAAACAGAGCGGTTGCTGCTCCGCCCTTTCCGCGAAAGCGATGCGGAAGCTGTGTTCGCTTTTTGTCAAAATCCTAAGCTCGGGAACAATGCCGGATGGGCCCCGCATCGAACTGTGGAAGAATCACATGAGATCCTTCGCAAGGTGTTCATGGGGCAGGAATCTATTTGGGCAATCACTTTAAGGGATAGCGGGGAGATCGTCGGAACGGCCGGATTGATCCCCGATCCGAAGCGGCAGAATTCCGGTGTACGCATGCTGGGCTATTGGCTTGGCGAACCACATTGGGGAAAAGGCTACATGACGGAAGCCGTGCGGGTAGTGCTGGACTATGGGTTCCGTGAGCTACACCTCAGTCTGATTTCCGCTGCCTGTTATCCCCACAATAAACGTTCGCAGCAGGTACTGAAACGGAGCGGGTTTCAATACGAAGGAAAGCTCCACCAGGCAGAACTGACCGCTGACGGAAAAGTGTACGATCACCTTTGTTACTCCTTGACACAGAATCTCAAGTTTAGTTTAAAACAGTGTCTGGCAGCTAATCTCAGTCGCCAGATGCTGCTATGATGAATTGCAATTTTTCTCTTTTTCCGATGACCAGGATATGGCATGTCAATAAGGAAAAAATGAATATAAAATAAGAAATATCATCCAATTGGCGGAAGCACAGCAGGTTGAAAAGGCGGCAAGGGCAGAAAGGGGATCCAACC
>JAEXFF010000132.1 GCA_023400335.1 Bacteroidota bacterium | reverse complement strand
GAATCTTACCCTCATAAGCGGAGGGTTCCGCACTCCCCTGCGGAACAACGGCATATTCCCAGAGACCGTTCAGATTTTTCCAAACCTCCCGTTCCATAATCGGACGGGGGTACTCCGGCCATACCCGATCCGGATTCAACGCCTTTCCCCAACGCGTCAGCAAACGGTCACCGACTGGATTCCATTGGGCAAAACTTCCCAAAGAATACCCCAAAACTAAAATGAACAAATAAATTTTTCCCATAAATTCCGTTATTCCCTGAAATACTATTCTGTTAAACTACACTTATAACCTCTATTGGCAAAAATAATAACGGAAATAACTTTTTACAAATAATTTATTTACATTTTTTCACTTTTCATTGGGGCTGATTTTTCCGGTCCTTATTTCTTTTTCTGTAAAAACATCTCGGCTCTTCCGGGTGTCAATAACTCCCAAAGGGAAGCAACAGTCCAGCCCGGAGCAAAAATATTATTGTAAAATCCTTTTCCATTTTTTCCGTAATCCCACCACGTATGTTGCACCACCTCGGGATAATATCCCTCTTTAGCAATCCCGCACTGATGACCTTCATAAGGAAGCAACTGAACCATGGAAGAAGAAATGACCTCTGCAAAATTACGGAAACGGGGTTCATCGTACTCCCGGGAAAGCCAACGGAGCACATCGGCAAATTCAAACACGAACACGTCAATATGGTTATTTTCTACCGAAACATTTCCCCACCCTCTGGTTTTCAAACCGATATCCCCTAACATTTGTCCGGGGGCAAAGGGAACATCCCACACATAATACCAGGAAAGCGCAAAATAAGCGGCCTGACGGGCTAAACCGGCATAATGCCGGCGTTCTTTTCCCTTGCTGACCAAAGCCATGTACCAGGCAGCCGTAGAAGCATACAAAGAAGCTTCTTTGTCTTCGCAATTTGCATCTAAAGTAGAAGAAAAATAATCGGAACGGGAAATCAATTCTTTTTCCAGATACCTCAGGGAATGCTGAGCTGCTTTCAGGTAACGGGAATCTCCAAAATACCGGTATCCCATTACCAATGGTAAAACAGCAGAAGGAGTGCTTCCCCCGCTTTTATCCAGCAAGCTACCGTCTTCCCGGAATTTTCGCGGAAAACTTCCATCTGCATTTTGCAATTGTAAAAAACGATCGAGTAAAACACGGACCCGGTTTTCCCCTTTTCTACAATCTTTCCCCTTTTCTTTTTCATGACGAAGATAAAACAATAAAGCATAAGCTCCTTCTGACTGCCGACGGATACTATAGCAATCTTCTGCGGTTCCGGCTGAAAAATTTACGAACTCCCGCAACAATCCGCCCGAAGTAAAACCGTCTGACAGATAACTGGCAAAAATCTTACGGGCATCAGTCTGTAAACCGACATCAGCTTGTTCTTCCCCGTATTCCATAGCATTATAAGCATTCAGCAAGGTACGGCCGATAAAACCGACCTCCGCTACCCCGTTGGGCTGACAATCCGCTGTACGTAAATGAGCCCCGGAATAGTATTTCAATACATAATCTTCCACAAAACTCTGTCTGAAATAATGACTCAACACCGCCTTTACTTTCGGAACTGTATAAGCATTCTCTACCGGCACGGGACAATAAGTATCGTAACCATACTCCCACAATTGTTTTATAAAATCAGCATAATCTCCGGCTTGTCCCTGATAAATCAGCCATTCTAACCGAAGGCTTTCTCCTTTCCGAAGATACTGAAAAGCTTTTACAGCAGGCGCCAATGTCAATTTACGGAGATAAGTATAAGGATTTTCAGCAAAAGGGAACCCGAATACCACTACAGCCCGACCCTTTTCCCCGGCAAAACCGGTGTGTCCGACGGAAGTCTCTCCCGACAAAATAACCTCTCCTTCTTTATGAGTCGTCAAGGCTTCCTTCCCAAAATTTCCCTTTCGTAAAACTGCCGTATAATTCCCGCTCTGTTTTTCCCAAATACCGGTCAAAGGGGCACTTAACCGGTCTTCCCTCACAGTCCACTGCCGTGATACCCGTAGAGAAGGAGTATTTTCAGGAGAACGGAGATTATGACGATACCAAAAACCGGGTAAATAAAACAGACAGCTGTCCTGATGAAAAGGCAATACCAGACGCTGGGAAAAGTGAAAATACACGTCCTGATCAGCCGTCAGGGTCACTATCAATTTCCGGATACCGGAATTCTCTTCTACCTGCCGCACAATTTCTACCGGAATAGAATCCGTCGCCTTCCAATGCGCCGGACTTATCCCTTCCCCCCCGGGTGCAGAATTTAAAGGAAATACGACCGCAGCATTCCCTGGTTTTTTTAAAGCAATCTCCGACTCCAAACAGCATATATTCTCTCCATTCACATTCCTGCAAAATCCGAAAATTCCCACAAGAATGATCCCTATGTATTTTTTAAGCATATTTTCCGATTAAAAATGTTTACTATCTCCGTATTCTTATTCTTTCCCGGCTTTCGTTTCAATAAAAGGTACTTCAGCTTCCAAAACCGGTTCCGCTTTTTGTACTTCCGGCCACCCTCTTTTCCATTCGACACGATCCAGCATCAATACCCGGCCTCCGGGTTTTCGCCTATCAAATGCATGATAAAAAATCCAGTCTACCCCCGCATCATCCGTCAATATTTCCGAATTATGCCCTGTACCTGCAAAAACATCGTTTCCGTGAATAAAAACCTCAAAATAATTTTCCATCAATGGTCTTCCGGACTTATCCGTATAAGGTCCCCAAAGACTTTCCGCCCGTCCGACAACCGTCGTATACGTACTGTTGATCCCCTCACAACATGTTCCGGTAGAGCCAAAGAAATAATAGTATCCTCCCTTTTTATGAATATAAGTTGCTTCAAAAGCCGTACCGGCAATCTGCTGCTTCTTTGCCCCTTCCTTGAGAGACAACCCGTCTTCACTTAATTCTATTCCGAATATACCGTAGAAACTTCCCCAAAAAAGATAATTTCTTCCCTCATCGCAAATATAAAAGGGATCGATAGAATTTGTCACCCCCATCGTACTACTCCGGAATAACATTCCCAAATCCCGGAACGGTCCTGCAGGTTTATCCGCTACCGCAACTCCAATCCCGCAACTTTCTATTCCGCCCCATTTCGACATCGCGTAATACAACACATATCGTCCTCCGATAAAATTGATATCAGGAGCCCATAATCCGCCTCCCGGTTCAAAATCCGGGCGGGAATTTTCTGCAAAAACAGTTGCGCACAAGGTCCAATCCACCATATTGCGGGAATAAAAAACCGGCATATTGCGGATATCTTCGGTAGCATATAAATAGAACATTCCGTCTTCCGCTTTTATCACAGTAGGATCAGGAACACTGTATGCAAGGACAGGATTCCGGTATTTACGTATTTCTTTTTCTTTCTTTTCTCCCGAAGCATTACAGCTGACGGCCAGCAACAAAAATATTCCGACTATAATTTTCTCCATCTTTCTATTCTTTATAAACAGCATTCGTAAAAGGTCCCTCAATAACCATCTTATCGGGTCCCTCTTTCTGAGGAACAAAACGTACATAACCGATATGCATGGTACGGGGATGAATTTCAGTTGCACTCCAGTGAGAATGAAACACAATTCTCAGTTTTCCTTCTTTATCGGTGAACATAGCACTATGACCGATCCCCACCATTCCCTCCCTGTTCTGTAAAAGAGGGTTATCGGCATACTTTAGCCAAGGACCTTTTATACTTTCAGCCGTAGCACATCCGATTCCGTAAAAAGGACTTTCATAACTATTGGCCGAATAAGTCATATAATACCTTCCTTTATGCCGGAGCACAAAAGCCCCTTCGTTCACCCGGGGCCATACTTCTTCCCATTCCTGGGACACCCGTATACAGGGATGCATGGTTTCTCTTTGAAAACTTAACATATCATCGTTCAATTCAGCTACCCAGATATTTAATCCGTCATTAAAGCGGTCAAAAAACAGATAAGCCTTCCCGTCTTCGTCTATAAACAAACTGTTGTCAATGCTTTTTTCTCCCCTCAGCATAGGTTGTTCCCCTTCCTGCCGGAAAGGTCCCAGCGGAGAATCGGCAACTGCCGCACAAATATGTTCCTCCGCCGTATAATACATATAAAAACGGCCTCCTACCGGATATACTTCAGGAGCCCAGAACCACCGTTCCCCCCAAGCTTCTCCTTTCCGTAATGCCAAACCATCCTCCGTATCGGCGGTTTCCCATTCCTCTAAATCTTCCGAAACCAGCACCTGAATCCCGTTTTCTGCAGAGGTACCATAAGCATAATACTTCTCTTCAAACAGCATGATGAACGGATCTCCCAATAATACCGGTCCGGAATTTCTATGCCCGCTCTCCGGAGTTTTACCCCATATCAGGCAGGATACATAAAAAATCCCCACTCCTAAAAGCCAGATTCTCTTTTTCATCGGTTCTGATTTTCCGTTAAAGTATGATATTCTACCAATCCTTCCATCGGAGAAACAACGATACGCCCCAATGCCATATGATATTTTTCCGCTACCTCCGCCAATATGTCCCTGAAATAGTAAGCTACAGAGCCCACACAATTAAACGAATAAGTGGCATAAGCCGGATACCGGCAAATCAATTTTTCAAAAAGTTGTTCAAAGGCTTCCCGTACAATTCCTGTCAAATAAGGATGAGCTGTCGTATCTGAAGTAATAAATTTACAAAAACCGGCACAAAACCGGTTAGCCATTGGCTGGGTATAAATCCGGTCGATGAGTTCATCTGCCGTATATCCATAGGTCTCCCCGAAACGGGAACTGACTTCCGCCGGCATCTCTCCCCGTATATAATCACATATCAATTTTTTTCCGATATACCCGCCGCTTCCTTCATCTCCCAAAATAAAACCCAAAGAATCAATATTGTGCGTAATCCGGCTTCCGTCGTATAAACAACTATTCGTTCCGGTACCCAGAATGGCTGCAAATCCGGCATTTCTCCCCAGAAGAGCACGGGCCGCGGCCAGCAAATCCATAGCTATAAAAATCCGGGCATGCCGGAACACTTTGGACAAAGCATTCCGCATAAAATCGTATTTATCTTCTGCACAACCTGCTCCATAAAAGTGGACTTCTTCAACATCATCCCACTTGTAACCGGGGATTAAACTTTCTTCCAGGGAAGTAACCAGGTATTTCTCCGTAATATAATAGGGATTATATCCTTCCGTAAAGAAAAAACGAGTCTCCGTATGCCGACCTGTCACGCACCAGTGAGTCTTGGTCGATCCTCCATCTGCTATCAGTATCATAATATTTTCAGCGATTATTGATTTTTATTTTCTCCAAAACCGTTTTCAGTATGTGCTCGGGAAAACAGGCAGGCTGCGCATACCAGAAAAAAGATCCATATCCTTCATAATCCGCTGCCCGTATATGCGGATCTGTCGGCAGATAACTCGGCACATCATTGCAATAAGCAGCAACTGAAACGAGTTGACCGGGCCACAAATCACGGATAGCCATACCGTATTCCGTTACGGCTTCCCGGGACAATCCCAACAGTTTCCAGTTACCGATCCGGAGAGTTTGTATATATACCGGCATATAAGCCGGCATCCGGTTTTCTTCATACCGCTTCAGCATAAAATCCGCCCAGCGTACATTTTTCTCCGCTTCCAAATTTCCGGGCTGACCACTGTTTTCCTTCCTGAATTTTTCAATCCTTTCTTTCTCCCAGGGCTTTACCGGAATCAATACAGAATCCCAACTCCAGGAAAGTTCTCCGTGAATTTCCGTCAATTGCCCGCATAAAGCTTTCTGGACATCGGCAGCTAAAATTTCTCCGGTTTGCCAGTGATTATCGTGCACCGGATTGATATCCCCGGCACAGCCCTGTATAAACAAAGCGTTTTTTACCCCGGCTGCTTCTACTATTTGCCGGGCTACTCCCGGAAAATTCGGACTGATCCGGCATCCCTCCTCCTCCGCATTCCGGAAAACAGCATGACATCCGGTGAGAAACAGTACGTTTTTCTCCCCGTTTTCTTTATCCACTGTTTCCAATACATCCAAAGTGGAATCATATAAAGCCTCCGCTCCGGTAAGACTTCTGTTTCTCCCGATAGAAGTATGGGTACGGGCAAAATAAACAGAAACCTCCCGCCTATTCTTCAAAGCTTCTACGGCTGCTTTTACCAGTCCCGGCTTTACAATCCCGTACAGATAAAGAGTATCCGGCAATTGGTTGTGTTCCGCCCAGGTATACCACCCCTGTGAAACCGGAGCAAAATGTGTATGGGAAGCATTTACTAAAATAGCTTCTGATGGTATGCCGGTACGGGCTTCAATCTCCGCTTTTATCTCTGAGATCAGGGAAATATCAAACCCGCATAAGTCTGCTGTTATTATCAATGCCGTTTCTTTTCCGGATGTCAAAGCCAATGCCCGGGCAGTAAGACCGCCTTCGGTACTGTGAACAGCCCTGTACAACTTTCCCTCTTTCCCTACAGCAAAAAGACGGTTAGCGGCAACAGCTATCTGAGAAATAGATTCTTTCCAATTCAATTCATTTTTATATCCGATTTTTAACCAGGGAGAATAGACCTCTCCCTCAGGGTGTTGCCATAAAATCTGATTGGCAGTGAGAGCATATAAACGACCTTTTGCCGCTGCTAAACCCAATACTTGTTCTGCCCTTCCTATTCTTCTCCATACCACATTGTCCCGGTCCGGAATTCCTTCCCACAATTCATCTTTATCGGTAGCTAAGTATAGTTTACCTTCAGAAGCAGTAAATCCCTTAGGTGAAGGGACTGTCTCCATTTTCTTCCATTTTTTAGCGGTAACGGCTTTTACCCACAATTGGTTTTTACAGTCTATTGCATATATTTTATGCCGGCAAACGGCTATAAAACAAAAGTCCGCGTCTTTCTCTATAGGGTTCCATTTCAACTGTCCCCTCACCCATTTCCCCTGCTGTAATGCTCCCCCGGATGTCAAAGCAAATAAGCATTTATCGTTCCCGGACAAAGCTTTTATTCCGGGGATATTTCCATATTCCTCCCATTTGAGTGTAAACCGGCCTTCGCCCGGATAACCGTATCCGGCTAAAGAAAGAGAAAATACGGAAGAATCGGGTTCTATGCTTACCCTTGCGGTACCGGCCAGATAGCCGTCAGCCCGGCTATTGAACTGCAACAAAAGAAAAACAAATCCGCAAATAAATACTTTATATCTCATATCGGTTTAATTTAAATTTTTTTTAAATTTTTCTTGGACTTTTTCCATTACAACATCAAAAACATTTTCCGGGAAAAGACAGGGCTGAGCATTCCAGAAAAAAGAATTATATCCCTCATAAGTACCAGCCTGAATATGTATGGCGTTCGGCAAATAACTGGGCACGTCATTGCAATATCCCAGCACGGATATACATTTATCCGGCTGTAAAGCTTTTATGGCTATCCCGTATTGTGTCACCGCTTCCCGGGATAATCCCACCAACTGCCAATTACCGATATTGATCATTTGTATATAAACAGGCATATATTGCGGAACAGTACCTGCTGCGTAGCGGGCAAGCATCATATCCGCCCAGCGCACATTTTTCTCCGCTTCCACATTCCCTTCCTGTCCACTGTTTTCTTCCCGGAACTGCCGGATCTTTTCTTCACTCCACACCCGGGCCGGTAATAAAACAGAATCCATTTCATAAGTAATTTTTCCGCTCAGAGGAATACCTTCCTCCTTTAACACCTGTAAAACATCATCCCCTAAAGTTACGCCTGTCTCTACCGGATCCCATACCCTGGGATTGATATCTCCGGCACAACCTTGCAAAAACAGGGCCATATCCGTTCCGGTTTTCTCTTCTATCCGGTTGCGGGCATAACCCGGGAAATTCGGACTGATGGTATAACCAGAACGCCCTTCATTCCGGAATACAGGATGACAACCCGTCAGGAATATAAGTCCCTTACGGTTTTTCCCCTGAATCTGAAGGATGTCCAAGGCCGGATCGTATACAGCATCTTCTCCGGAAAGACTCCGGTTGGCCCCGATAGCCGTCTTCCCACGCCCAAAAATTAATTTTGATTTTTCCATATGGTCCAATGCCTGTTCGATAGCTTCCACCATTCCTTTTTTTACAAACTTATTTAAATATAAACTATCCGGCAATTGCTGGTGAGCCCCCCATGTAGGAAAAGCTTGTGCTACCGGTGCAAAATGAGAATGGGAAGCATTAATCAATATGGCCTCAGCCGGAATGCCCCTTTTCCGGGTAATCTCTTCCTTTACTGCCACCCCTAAAGAATAATCAAATCCGGTTAAGTCAATTCCTACAATTACGGCCGTTTCTTTACCGGACCTTATCGCTACTGCACTCACAGCAAGAGAATGCAAGCTACTATGGTCCGCTATATAAATGGCTTCCTCTTCCGACAACCCATAGAGTCTTCCTTCCAGTACAGCAATCCGTTTCATACGGACAGAACAGGTAGCTCCATTCAGCCAGGCTATCTTCAGCCAGGGTTTATTCATCCCCAAACGGCGTTGCCATAATAATCCGTCCTCCGTCAATGCGTACAAACTGTTTCCATCAGCCGTCAGGGAAACGACCTGACCGGCTTTCCCTATTTTTTCCCAGACCAAGCCGTCTTTTTTCAGTTTTCCTTCATATAAACCTTTTTCTCCACAGACCGCATAAAAACATCCGTTAATCACAGTCAAAGCTTGAATGCCCGGTAAAACACCTATTTTTTTCCAGGATTCCGGAAAATTATCCGGCTTCCCTTTCCAGATATTTCCCCCCCGGTCACCGGCATACAAATCCTTTCCTGAACTTGCCAGCAGACAAAAAGAATTTGAAGATTTTCCAACAACGGTCCACTCTTCCCCTCCTTTATCACTCTTTCGCCTCAATAAACGGCCGTTTCTGTTCAGGGCATAGAGACGACCGGCACACCCGGTCATCTCTGTAACACCAACTCCCATACCCTTTTTTATCCATTCCAATGTGAACCGGCCTTCGCGGGGATAACCATATCCGGCCAAAGGCAAAGAAAACAAGGAATGATCGGGCTCTATACTCACCCGGGCAAAACCCACCTCATATTCAGATTGGGCATTTACCGCAAGTGAGCATCCCCAAAATAACACCCCCAACATAAAACTCCGTTTCATAAGTAACCGATCAAAATTATTTGTATATTTCTGAATCATAATAGTCTATATTAAAATAGATTCCGAAAACAGTAAAAAAACCGATAGCTTTTATTTTATCCTTATTCGTTTACTATTTTACTTCATTCAGCCGACTGATGAATGAAAACAGTCGTAGATACAATACTACGCATTCCCGAAGGTGCCACTGTAATGGCTTTTAATTCCCGCTTCTGCCCTTGCGGAACAATGACCCGGAAAGGCTTTTCATATAAATAGTCTGTTTCCCGTGGAGCCTGTCCTTCAAAATTATAATAGATCTTCCCCCCTTCCACCGGAGTTTTCAGACTCACTGTAAATTCGGCTCCGTACAGGGTATCCTGTTCCATACCAATGGGCTCCGGAACCCGATAAACAATCCCGGCAGTGTCCAGCCAAGCCAGATGTACAGGCAACCGTTCTTCTTTAAAATTTTTCAAATCCTTTACTTCCGGTACAGACCAGGCTATTTCCGATAAAGCCATTAAACGCGGCAGCAGCATATATTCCACTTTCCGGTAGGTATCCATATGTTCTGTCCATAACGGAGCTTCTACCCCTATGATATAGGGACGATGCTCAGGAGCCAATTGTTCCGGAACCGGTTCGTAAGCATATACTTTCTCTGTCGGATTATATCCCCAGCCTATTGTCAAAGGTTCCTGCTCCCGGTCCCCCTGTATGTAATCGAAATAAATAAATTGACTGGGAGACATGATGACATCGTGATGCTGACGGGCCGCCTTAATTCCTTCACTCGTATCCCTCCAGTTCATAACGGTAGCTCCCGGAGCCAAACCTCCTTCCAGAATCTCGTCCCAACCGATAATTTTACGTCCTTTTCCACTGACGAATTTCTCAATTCGTTTTACAAAATAACTTTGTAACTCAAACTCATCTTTCAACCCCTCTTCTGCTATCCGTTTCTGGCAATAGATACACTTTTTCCATCTTTCTTTCGGGCACTCATCTCCGCCAATATGGATATATTTTCCCGGAAACAAGTCCATCACTTCAGTCAATACATCTTCCAAAAAACGAAAAGTTTCTTCTTTTCCGGCACAATAAACATCCTCGTATATTCCCCACCATTCTGCTACCCGGAAAGGACCGGGCTGCTCTCCGCATGCCAGTTGGGGGTAAGAAGCCAGGGCAGCCAGAGAATGCCCCGGTAATTCTATTTCCGGAATGACCTCCACATGCCGTTGCTGAGCATAAGCTACAATCTCCTTCACTTCTTCCTGAGTATAAAATCCGCCGTAGGGAGTGCCGTCCAAGCCTGTCATTTCCCCGTTATAATGACTGACACATGTCTGCTCCCTGTGAGCTCCCACCGTTGTCAGTTTCGGATATTTTTTTATCTCTATTCTCCACCCGTGGTCTTCAGTAAGATGCCAGTGATAGACATTCAATTTATACTTTGCCAACAGATCAATCTGCCGTTTTATAAACGAAACCGGGTAAATATGATAACCAACATCCTGCATAATACCACGGTAAGCAAAACGGGGAGCGTCATCGATCTGCACACAGGGTACCCTCACTTCCCCTTTCCCGGAAGCTACCGAACACATTTGCATCAAAGACTGCAAACCATAAAACCCTCCTGCCTCTTTCCCCCGTATTTCTATACGGGAAGGAGTAACCAGGAGACAGTAAGCCTCAGCTCCCATCTCCTGGGTCCCGGAAGATTGGAAACAAATTGTTTCTTTGTATTTCTTTCTGGCATTATTTACCACAGGTATATCCAAACCGAAATTCCGAAATAAATAATCGCTTAACAAACGGGCGTTAGCTAAATCCGCTTCCGTCTCATAAAGAATAGCAGCCTTTTTTACATCTGTAAACCGGAAATACCCCTCAGAGACATTTACAGATAAAGGGGCCGGTATTATTCCCAAATTACGGTCGGCAGACTGTGCCGACAGATACAAAGGCAAACCGCCCATTACCAAACCCAACAAAAGGATTCTCCCGATACGATTCAAACAGTTTTTTCCCATATTTCTTTCTTATATATTTTTACCGGACTGAACATATTCCATGGCTTTTTTCACATTTCCACACTTTAAAATGAGTGCTTTGGCTTCTTCATAGTCCGTCAACCCCATTTCTGCCATTAAAGTTTTGGTAGAACGGTCTACCAGTTTATTATTCGTTAGCCGGGCATTTACCATCCGGTTCCCTTTCACTCTTCCCAAACGAACCATCACAGTAGTACTGATCATATCAAATAACATCTTCTGCACTGTACCGCATTTCATACGCGTACTACCCGTTATAAATTCCGGACCTGTAACAACTTCTACGGGATAGTCTGCATATTTGGAAATAGGAGAATCGGGATTGCCTACGATTGAACCGCAAGGAATAGAATATTCCCGGCATTTTTTCATAGTTTCCAATACATAGGGAGTTGTTCCGCTGGCCGAAATCCCGACGACAATGTCAGCCGGAGAAATTCGGGCTTCCTGTAAAGTTCTCCAGCCTTCTTCCACATCGTCTTCTTTTTCTTCCAATGCTTCCACCAGATGTTCGACACCACCGGCCAGCACAACGTTTACGATCCCTTTCTCAATACCGTAGGTA
>JAEXFF010000413.1 GCA_023400335.1 Bacteroidota bacterium | reverse complement strand
TGTATGATGAATTGCGGTTCTGAATAATAGGGTGGAGTGAAATCAAAAAATCTTTTTTTGGATACTAAAATATAAATGTATATTTGAATATTTGAATTTATGAAAAAGTTTGTACAATCGAATTGGGGAAGTATTTTGTTGGGAATAACGGGAGCCCTGGGCGGATTTTTCTATTGGCGGTATATCGGGTGTCTTACGGGGACTTGTGTCATTCAGTCGACCTGGTATTTATCCACGCTTTGGGGAGCGGTATTGGGAGTGTGGATCGGTTCTTTTTTCAATTGGGAAAAAATTTGTAAATCAGAAAATAAGTAGAAAATTATGGAAAAATTTGAAGAAATGATTCAGGGGGATGTGCCTGTATTAGTCGATTATTTTGCTACATGGTGCGGGCCTTGTAAGATGATGCATCCGGTATTGGAAGAATTAAAACAGCGTATGGGCGATAAAGTAAAAATTGTAAAAATAGATGTGGATGTACCGGCCAATCGCCAAAGTGTATATTTCTACCAGATACAGTCTGTACCGACCTTATTGTTATTTCGGGAGGGAAAATTATTGTGGAGGCAGAGCGGAGTAGTCAGGACTGCTCAATTACAGGAAATTATCGGAAAATACATTCCGGAAAAGTGAGTCTTTGAGAAAGGCAGAGAAAATGAATAAAGTTTAAAGAAATGAAATATATCATTATCGGGGGAGTTGCCGGAGGAGCATCTGCGGCGGCCCGTTTAAGACGGTTAGATGAAAGGGCGGAAATTCTTTTATTTGAAAAAGGAGAATATATCTCTTATGCGAATTGCGGTTTGCCGTATTATATAGGAGGAGTTATTTCAGACCGGGAGCGGTTATTTGTGCAAACCCCGGAAAGTTTTGCCGGTCGGTTTGGCATAGACGTAAGAGTGCTTTCTGAAGTGAAAAAGATTGATACGGAGCAGAAAAAAGTATGGGTGGAAGATTTGAGGAAGGGAAAAATGTATGAAGAAAGTTTTGATAAATTGGTATTATCTCCCGGAGCAGAACCTGTCCGTCCTCCTTTAGAAGGTATTTCTGCAGAGGGTATTTTTTCTATTAGGAATGTTGCAGATACAGATCGTATACATACTTATATTAATCGGCACGAAGTCCGGCAGGCGGTAGTAATCGGGGGCGGTTTTATCGGTTTGGAAATGGCGGAAAATTTAGCTGTCAAGGGAATAGAGGTTACGATAGTGGAGATGGCGGATCAGGTAATGACTCCTGTCGATTATGAAATAGCGGCTGTAATACACCGGCATTTGAGGGAAAAAGGTATCAGGTTGAGGTTAAAGGAAGCTGTTACGGCATTTCGGAAGTCAGAGAAGGGCTTAGTCGTGGAATTGAGGGGAGGTGATTTACTGGAGACGGAACTGGTAGTTCTTTCGATCGGGGTACGGCCGGATATCCGTCTGGCCCGGGAGAGCGGCTTAGAAATCGGGAAGGTTGGCGGAATCCGGGTAAATTCATATTTACAGACTTCTTGTCCGGATATATATGCAATAGGGGATGCGATCGAATTCCCTCATCCCGTAAGCGGGAAACCGGCTCTGACTTTTCTTGCCGGTCCTGCTAACAAAGAGGGACGCATTTGTGCCGATAATATGGTGAGGGGGAATCACCGGGTTTATAAAGGATCTGTAGGTACTGCTATTGCCAAAGTTTTCGAATTGACTGTCGGATCGACGGGCTTGTCTGCGCGTTTATTGAAGCAGTTGGAAATACCTTATCAGGAGGCCATCGTGCATGCAGTTTCCCATGTCGGTTATTATCCGGGAGCACTTCCATTGACAGTAAAAATTAATTTTTCTCCCCTGGATGGACGTTTATTGGGAGGGCAGGTTGTCGGTTATGAAGGTGCGGATAAGCGTTTAGAGATGTTATCGGCAGTAATGAGGGCCGGGGGAGATATTTATGCTTTGGCAGAAATGGAACAGGCGTATGCTCCGCCCTATTCTGCGGCAAAAGATCCGGTGAATATGGCCGGTTTTATTGCTGATAATATTTTAAATGGGGTGGTACGCCCGATTGGCTGGAGGGACGTGAAAGAAGATGGAGGACAAAAATATACGTTCGTAAATGTTTGTACCCCTCAGGAATGTGAACTCGGTCAGATTCCTGGTTCTTTCAATATTCCTTTGGATAAAATCCGGGAGCATTTGGACGGAATCCCCAGGGAAAAGCCTGTTGTGGTATATTGTGCAGTGGGTTTAAGGGGATATATAGCTAGCCGGATTCTGATGCAGAATGGTTTTGATGTGTATAATCTGACCGGTGGTTGGAGAACGTATGAGATTGCCACGGAAGATGAATTTTCGTCCGGAGAAAAAGTGAAGATAAACATAGAACAGAAATCAGAAAGGAGATCCGTTCCTTTGGAAGTAGATGCCTGCGGGCTGCAATGTCCGGGTCCGGTTATGAAATTGAAAGAAAATATAGACCGTTTAGTTCCCGGGGATGAAATGCTCATTCGGGCCACAGATCCTGCTTTCCGGAGAGATGTGGTTTCCTGGGCGGAGATAACCGGGAATTTGCTGAAAGACATTCAGGAAGAAAAGGGAGTAATTACGGCGGTTATCGAGAAAGGAAAGCGTGTGGCGGAGGAAGGCAGGGAAAAAGGAAATGCCAAGACACTTATTGTTTTCAGCGATGACCTGGATAAAGCTTTGGCCTCTTTTGTGATTGCTAACGGAGCTGTGGCTATGGGGAGAAAAGTGACGATGTTCTTTACTTTCTGGGGACTGAATGTAATTAAGAAAGCCAATTCAGCCCAAATAAAAAAAGATAGGATTGGAAAAATGTTTGGCTGGATGTTGCCCCGGAATAGCCGGCATTTAGCTTTGTCAAAAATGAATATGTGGGGAATCGGTTCCAGAATGATGCGGGGGATAATGAGACGTAAAGGAATAGAGTCGTTGGAAAATTTAATGGTACAAGCTCAGGAGAAAGGGGTTGAATTTATTGCTTGCCAGATGTCTATGGATGTTATGGGAATAGATAAAGCCGAATTGATGGAAGGAGTAAAGATCGGAGGTGTCGCTAATTATTTGGAAAAGGCAGAAGGAGCGGATATGAATTTATTCATTTGATAGTTTTATATCCGTTCAATATTCGGATGTTTAAAAATTCGAATGTTCAAATGTTTAAGTGTGTAAAGGTAGAAATGGCCGGAGGGAGGATTATAGTTTTCAAATAAAAGGAGAGGGAAGGAATGAATGTTCTGATCCCTCTTTTTATCGCAGCGGGCGTTAATAAATAAAGGGTCGTGAGGCGGGAAATGTCTTTCTTCATTGGGGGATTTAAATTTTGGACAAATAGAATCCTTTGTTTAATAGGCTTGTAAATCTTAAATAATCTGTATTTTTGTTATATTTGCCAATATAAAGAAATGCATTATGAAAGTGAATGTTTTAGTGGGCTTGTTGTTTATATTCAATATCTCTGCTTTTTCTGTACGGGCTTGTACATCGGCTATTATTACCGGAAAGATGACAAAAGACGGGCGTCCTCTGATGTGGAAGCACCGGGATACGGGTACGGATTGGAATCATATAGCGCATTTCAGGGGAGAGCGGTTTTGTTACACCGGTTTGGTAAACAGTGACAATCCTTCGGAAGAGATTTGGACAGGTGTCAATGAAGCGGGATTTGCCATAATGAATACGGCTTCCTATAATCTCAAGGATGACGATGCGAAAGAAATGGATAAAGAGGGACGTTTAATGAAAAGGGCTTTGGAGATTTGTAAGGATTTGGAAGATTTTGAATATTTTCTGGATACATTGAGCCGGCCTATGGGAGTCGAAGCAAACTTCGGAGTAATAGACGCTTTTGGGGGAGCGGCATATTACGAAACCAATAATCATACCTATATAAAGAGGGATGTGAATGATGCCCGGTTAGCACCCCGGGGGTATTTGATTTATACAAATTTCTCTTTTCATGGGAGGGAAGGCGAAGGAAAGGGATATATCCGTTACAAAACAACGGAAGAACTATTTCAGGATTTTGAAAAAAAGGATTTTACACCGGCTCTCATTATTGCCGGATGTTCGCGTTCTTTCCGTCACTCTTTATTGGCGATTGATTTGAAGGATAAACGGTTTAGTCCTAACCGGGCAAGCGGTTTTTGTGTTGAGCAGGACTTTATTCCCCGGCGTGAGAGTGCTGCTTCCATTGTAATCCAGGGAGTAAGACCGGGAATGGATCCGGAATTGGTGAGCATGTGGACCGTATTGGGA
>JAEXFF010000401.1 GCA_023400335.1 Bacteroidota bacterium | reverse complement strand
AATTCCATTGAAGATTCCCATTGTCTGCATATAAGACTTCAATTTATTCCAAATCCATACAGCTTGCCGGTCCTGAGCATCGAAAATATGTTTTTGTCCCATTTTTGCCCTTAACTCCGCATCGAATACCTCATTATCCTGAGAAGTAGACAATCCCTCTACCATAAAATTAATATTTTGATATCCCTCCGACGGATTGTATATCCGCTGAGCTGTACTTAAAGGTATATATACATCCGGTAATTGATCCACATCTTCCCCCTCATAAATACCAATAACCTGATAAGCCACGCCATCGACAACCACATATTTTCCAAGGGCAGCTTCTCCCCTGAATAATCCTTCTGCAGTTTTCCGGTGAATAACAATTACTTTCCGCGCTTCTTTCATATCCACCTCATTGATAAAACGCCCGTCCCCAGCCCTGACAACCATATTTTCAATCTTTGCATAATCAGGCTCAATTCCCCTTACAGTATTATTTCCATATTCTTTCCCGTAAGAAATAACCGGATTCCAATGGATTATACTGGCTGAAAAAGAAGAAATAAAAGGAAATTCCCGCTTCAGATACCCTTTTTCGGTTTCGTCGAACTTTATACGTCTTCCTTTTTGTAATCCTTTATAAGGCATGCTGGTACGCCCTGCCCACATATAAACAGAATTTTTCGCGGAATTTCCGAAATTCGCAGAAACTCCGTTTTTTAATCCGTTTCCGGCACCCAATAAAAGGATTAACATAAAGATTCCCCAAGCCATCGAAAAACCTGTCAAAAAAGTCCTGAGTTTATTTTTCCGGATCGTACTGAATATTTCCTGCCAAATGTCAAACATACCGTATCAAACTAAAAAACGTTGGGAACATATCCTCATAAAAAAATCCCGTTATTTATCCTTTACCTCTATTGAACCGATTAACCCATCCTTAATATGAATAATTTTTCTTGTCATCGCTGCAACGTCAGGAGCATGCGTTACAATAATCATCGTCATCCCGCTTCGGTTTACTTCCTGCAAAATATTCATTACTTCTACAGAAGTTTTACTGTCCAAAGCTCCTGTAGGCTCATCGGCCAGTATAAGCTGAGGACTGGCTACCAGAGCACGGGCAATGGCCACCCGCTGTTTCTGGCCACCCGATAATTCATTCGGCATATGCATCGCCCATTCCTTCAACCCCAGTTTTTCCAAATACTCCATAGCCATGGAATTCCGTCTTTTCCGGGATATTCCTTGATAATAAAGCGGAAGCGCTACATTTTCCAAGGCATTTTTAAAAGCAATCAGATTGAACGACTGGAAGACAAATCCAATCATTTTATTGCGGTATTCCGCAGACTGCGTTTCAGAAAGATTCTTAATTAAGGTGCCGTTCAGATAATAATTCCCCAAGTCGTAATTATCCAAAATCCCCAGTATATTCAAAAGCGTTGACTTCCCGGACCCCGAAGCCCCCATAATAGAAACAAATTCTCCTTTTTCAATCGTCAGATTTATCCCCTTCAATACATGCAAAGGAGCACCGTTATTATAAGTTTTGTTGATATTCTCCAGATGTATCATGATTCCAGGTTTACGCAAATAATTGATTCAGATGCAGAGTATGTTCTCCGCCTTTTTTCTTGTCCGCCAAAATATTTTTCTTTAGAAATATTAATACTTTTTAGACGCTCAAATATAGATAAATGTTACAATCTATATTAAAAAAAAATAATAAAGATTGAATAAAATATATTTAAATCGAAGTGTCTTGTTCTTTAGATAAGAAATATTTACCCTTCAAAAACAAATTATCTGTGAGAAACAATATCCAAATAGAAAGGTAGGGAAAGAATCGTAGAATCTGCTGTACCTGTATAGGTCCATTTCGGACCATTATTCAGCAAACGGATAGCTTCATGATTGCAGGAATTTGTTATCCATTGAATCACGCGGATTCCGGATGGACGGCCATATTGGTTCACTATAAATGAAAGTTTTATCACCCCTTCCTTACCTGCGAGTCTTGCATCTTCCGGATATACCAGAGAATCCCGGATGTAACGCTCAAAAGCCTCTATTCCACCTTCCGGCATAGGCCCGTTCCCTCCTTTATTTTCCACCTGTACTTTTCCTCTTTCCCTGGCAACACTGGCAAAAGCAAGCCGGTTTCTGAAATTCGGTTCAACAACAGCTTCAGCCGAATCCTTTTCTATCCTATCCAAAACTACAGAATCAGCCAATGCATGCCCTGCAGTATTTTCTACTGACATTCTCTGTTTCAATTCCTGCTTTTCTTCCCGCTTCGCTATGGGGATAACTTTCAGTGTATCCGCTTCCTCTTCACTAACATATTGAGTAAAAATCATTTTTTCAGCAGGCTCTTTTTGCCAGAAAAATACACCCAATACAAGGAATATAAGAAAAATAGCAGCAATACCTATTCCCTGGCGGATGATTCGTTTCTTTCGGGGGAAAATCCGGTATTCTATCTTTCTAGAAAGTTTTTCAATAACTTTTAACGGATCTTCTTTTGCCTCATTTAAACCTTCCAGAGCTTCAAACAAAAAAGGGTCGGACAAAGCATTCCGTTCAAGACGGTTAGCCGCCTTGCCTCTTTGCTTTCCACGCAAGTATTCTCCTAAGTCTTCCCCGTATTTCATATTATACCAACCCTTTTTTCTGCATACATAATTTTAAATTACGTTTCCCATTCTGAATAAAACTCTTTACTCTTTTCAAAGAAAATCCGGTCGTCTCTTCTATTTCTTTATAAGAACGCTCTTCCATAAAAAAACGATATACGCTAATGCGTTGCTTTTCCGGTAAAGATTCTATGCATTTTAACAAGGCTTTTTCTTTATCATCCGCTTCCCTTATATCATCAAGATTAAAATCATCACAAAATTCCATAAAGTTTTCGTCTAAAGTAAGGGTAGGATTTAAAGAACGTTTCCGGAGTTTCGCCAGGCAATGGTTTCTCACACAGGTATACAACCAAGGCCTAAACATACGGATATCATTTTTTTTGACTTTAGCCAGCAGTTCCTCGAAAATATCCATCACCACATCCTGAGCATCTTCGCTATACCTGAAATATTTTAAAGCCACTCCATATACCAGTGGGATATAGCGCTTATAAAGTTCAGCCAATTGTTCGGTTTTACCCGTCTCCCGATAACCAGCCAATAACTCCTCATCAGTAATATTTTCACACAGCGTTTTCAATGCAATTCATAAGGTTCTTTACAAAGATGATTTTTTTAAAAACACCATGCAACATTTTGGGGGAAAATGTTTAAACATTTAATGGATTAAGGGTACTTCCTGCCTGATTAAGGTGAGTCAAAAGACTCGCTGCCTATTAAACCTGCGGTTTAGTGAAAAGAAATTAATCCGGAACATCTGTTCCGTTAATCAGCGAAGTGTTAATCAGTTCCCTCGCGGAAGTTCCCACACCTTCCTCCACTTTAATTCTATAAAAAGAGAAGCAATACCAATTGGGCAATTATAACCCGGATAAACATTGTCAGGGGATATACGGTAGCATATGCGACAGAAGGGTTATCTCCGTTTACAACCATATTGGCATAATTTAAAGCCATCGGATTAGACATGCTGCCACAGAGCATGCCAGACACAGCCCCGAAATCCATCTTCATCATTTTTAAAGCAACAAATGCTACCATAAAGACAGGAACAATCGTAATAGCAAAGCCAAGTCCCAGCCATAATAAACCTTCTGAACGAAAAACAGTTTCAAAAAAATGCTCCCCTGCATCCAATCCCAAACAGGCTAAGTACATGGATAAACCCAATGCCCTTAACATTAAATTGGCACTACGGGTAGTATAAGTGACCATGTGAAGCCGTGGTCCGAAAGCCCCCATCAAAATTCCCATAATAATCGGGCCGCCAGCTATACCCAGTTTAACCGGAAAACTGACACCCGGAATAACAAAAGGAATAGTACCTACAATCAATCCCAATACAATTCCGACAAATACGGCCACCAAATTGGGTTCTTTCAGGCTCATCACTTTATTTCCTAACAATTTTTCGACATTGGCTATTGCATTTGCCTCTCCCACGACAGTCAACTTATCCCCTAATTGAAGCACGAGTTCCGGAGTAGCTAATAACTCAACTCCTGCGCGGTAAATACGGGTAATATTAATACCAAAATGATTACGTAAACGCAAAGATCCTAATTTTTTACCATTAATTTCTGAACGTGTCACTAAAATCCGCTGTGATATCAACTGGCTATCGATGGCATTCCAATCAATATCATCCTTATTCCAATCCACATGTTCCTGCTCCCCGAATAACATGGTAAGTGTATTCACTTCTGCCTTTGAAGTAATCACCAACAAACGGTCCCCTTCCTGTAAAACAGTATCGGAAGTGGGAATACTGACTTTTCCATCCCGCCATAATCGGGATATAACAAATTTATGATAGGCTAACATAGCCGTTTCCTTTACCGTTTTACCAAATATGCCGGGATTGCATACCTGAAAACCGACAATAAAAGTCGTATGCGATTTGACCTCTTCCCCATTGGCAGGAATTGCTTTATTCAGGAATATTTTCCGGATAACGACCAAAGCGATGATGACACCAACTACCCCCAAAGGATAAGTAACAGCGCACCCTAAAGCCGGATCTGTCCCCTCCATTTGCAATTGCTTCAATGTTTGCTGAGCAGCTCCCAAAGCCGGTGTATTGGTTACGGCACCACTAAGAA
>JAEXFF010000384.1 GCA_023400335.1 Bacteroidota bacterium | reverse complement strand
AGCGATAGCAGGATCAGCAGGAATCTGAAAACCGGCTGAAGAAGCAATAAGCTCAAAGCGGTAGAGAATTCCATTGATTTCATAGTCTCCTTCCTGTTCTATTTCAAAAGAAGTAAAAGGGACCGGGCCGGAGCCGGAAAGTCTCCAGTAATTCCTTTCTTTCGTAAGCGTGAATATTCCGGACATAAATTTTTTCCCGGGGGTTGAACGACTGCTGTTCAGAATATCCCGGATCTGGGTTTTGTTGAATCCGGCCGGTTTTAAAATTTCATACAGCAAAGTATAGGGGGCCGGAGTTTCCAACGTTTTTTGAATATGGATCAATGTTTCTCCGTTTTTGTATTCGCATACTTCCTTTTTCAGTTTTTCGATACCGTATGTATAAATTTTTTCTGTTTCCTTCAGGGTTTCGCAATTCTCTCTGATAACGTTCAGGAAAGCGGGGTTAATTTCTTTACATACGGGAATAATTTTATGTCTGATTTTATTCCGGACAAATTTCAGGGAGCTGTTGGTAGAATCTGTACGGAATCCTAGCTGTTGTTGTTCGATGTAAGTCAGTATTTCAGTACGGGAACAGCTTAAAAGAGGACGTAAAAGATCGCCGTTGACGGGTTTGATGCCGGTAAGTCCTTTCAGGCCGGTGCCCCGGCAGAGATTAATAAAAATCGTTTCAGCCAGATCGTCGGCATGATGAGCCGTTACGATATAATCCATCTTTTTTTTATTTTTCATTTCCCGAAACCATTCATAACGCAATTCCCGGGCGGCCATTTCGATACTGATGCCTTTTTCTTCGGCATAAAGTGTCGTTTGGAATTTCCTGACGCTGAGGGGAATGCCATAGAGATCACAAAACCGTTTTACGAATTGCTCATCCATATTGGATTCTTTACCCCTGAGGCCAAAATTACAATGCAGGGCAATAATATTCAGATTGAGGTATTTAAACAGATGCAAAAGGGTAATGGAATCTGCACCACCGCTGACAGCAATTATGAATCCTGCACTTTGCGGAATATGGTAGGTCTCAAAAAAATCTTGAATAATTTGTTGCATCTTATTTTTATCAGTTCAGAAGTATAAATTAAACGGTATATATTTCAGATCTCGCTTAATTCGAGCCATCGCATTTCTTTTTCATCCAATAATTGAATAATTACTGCTATACGTTCGGATTGTTGTACTAATTGTTCATTGAATAGGGTACCGGAACTGAGAGCTGCTTCAATACGGGTTTTTTCGGTATTCAGCTCTTCCATTTCCTGTTCCAGTTGGAGCATTTCCTGTTTTTCTTTAAAACTGAGTTTCCGTTTTTGCGTTTCGTTTGATTTTGCCGGAGGACGTGCTGTAACTTGCTGGGCTATTTGTTTTTTTTGTTCTTTCTGTCGTTGTTCTTCTTCCTCTTCCTTTTTATTTTTATATTGGGTATAATTTCCGGGAAAGTCTTTAATCACGCCATTGCCTTCGAAAGCAAAGATCCGGTCGGAAACTTTATCCATAAAAAAACGGTCGTGAGACACAATCAGCAGGCAACCTTTAAAGCTTTTCAGGTATTCTTCCAATACGTTTAAAGTGACAATATCCAGGTCATTTGTAGGTTCATCCAGAATTAAAAAATTCGGATTACGCATTAGGACGGTAAGGAGATAAAGCCGTCTGCGTTCTCCTCCGCTTAATTTTTCCACCAGGGAATATTGTTGTTTATCGGTAAACAGAAAATATTCCAGGAATTGGGAAGCGGAAAGAATACGTCCGTTTCCCAAATCAATACGTTCTGCTATATTTTTTACAATATCGATTACCCGGTCTGTTTCCCGGAATTGGATACCGGATTGTGTATAGTAACCGTATGCTACGGTTTCTCCGATCTCAATAGTTCCGCTGTCAGGTGCTAAATTCCGGGTGATAATATTGAGAAAGGTCGATTTACCAACTCCGTTTTTTCCGACAATTCCGATTTTTTCTCCCCTCACAAATTTGTAGGAAAAATCCTGAATTAACAGGTGATTATCAAAGCGTTTACTGATATGTCCCAGTTCCAGGATTTTATTTCCCAGGCGCTGTCCTTTGATGTCCAGTTCTAATTTTTTTTCGTCGTTTTTTTGTGAAGCAATTTCTTTGATCTTATAGAAATTATCGATACGGTAGCGGGCTTTATGACTGCGGGCTTGCGGCATCCGGCGCATCCATTCCTGTTCTGTCCGAAGCAGGTTTTTGGCTTTATCTATACTTGCATTGCGGGCTTCAATCCGCTGGGCTCGTTTTTCCAGGTAGTAAGAATAATTTCCATCGTAGGTAAACAGACCGAAGTCGTCGATTTCGATAATATGGGAACACACCCGGTCCAGAAAATAACGATCGTGAGTGACCATTAGTAAAGTTGTATTCGATTTTTCCAGATATTCTTCCAGCCACTCTGTCATTTCAATGTCGAGATGATTCGTCGGCTCGTCCAGGATCAGAAAATCCGGGTTACTGATCAGAACTTTTGCCAGGCCGATTCTCTTACGTTGTCCCCCGGACAAATGGGCAATCTTTTTTTCGTAGGTATCGATTTTGAGTTCAGACAGAATCTGCTTGACTGTATTATCGTAATCCCAGGCATTTTGAGTATCCATTTGAGGAAGTAATTCTTCCAGTTGGCGGATATCATTCCGGCTTACGGCATTTTCATAAGCTTTGATCAGATATAACAGGGGGGAATCTGAACGGAAAACTTCTTCAAATACTGTATTTTCATCTTTGAGGACAGGGTCCTGTTCGAGATAGCCGATCGTGATATCGTTACGGAAAATGACGCTTCCCGATTCCGGAGTGTCTTTTCCGGCGATAATTTGTAAAAGAGTGGATTTACCCATTCCGTTTTTAGCAATCAAGGCTACCTTTTGGTTTTTACCTATGCCAAACGAGATGTTTTCAAATAATAATTGTTCGCCGAAACGTTTACTGAGATTTTCTACTTGTAAATAACTGACCATAAATTTGAATTACAAAATATAAGGCAAAGGTATTAAATTTATAGGTTTGTTCCCAATTCCCCCGAAATTTACGGGCAGGACATTTGTAATCAGAAGAAAGGTTATTCCTTGCTATTCCCTCTTTTACACTTTTTATGTAAGGATTCCTTTGATTTTACAGATGTCCGGCTCAGGTAATTTTTTCTTTCCTCTCCGGGAAAATGTTCGATAGCATAACGGAGTGCGGTCCGGGGCATAGAAGGATACCGATTTGCCAAAAAAGCGGTAAGTGTTTGTTTATCTTTTTTCCCGATTTCCCGGAGCAGCCAGCCTACTGCTTTTTGAATCAGATCGTGGGGATGTTGCAACAAGATGTCCGCTATCGACAGTCCGTCGCAGAAGTCACCCTGCCGGATAAAATGCATACAGCTGACCATGGCAATTCGCTGCTTCCAAAGATGCCCGCAACGGGCCCAGTCATACAAAAGAGAACGGTCTTTGTCTGCCAGCCATTTTCCCAGAATTTTATAGCAGGAAAGGTCCACCAGATCCCAATTGTTGATATAGTCGGTATGGGAAATATAAAAGTCAATACATCTTTTCTGTTCTTCTTTTGTTTTCCGGTGTTCAAATTGGTAGACCAGAATGAATAAGGCCGTCAGACGGCATTCGTGCCAGGGCGAAGTGATCAGCTCTTTCAGGATTTCAGGGCTGGCCTGGTGATATTTCCGGGCAATATTTCTCTGTTCCGGTACGGTGACACCCAGAAAAAGATCCCCTTCTCCGTATTCTCCTTTACCGGTTTTGAAAAAACGGGAGAGATGACGGGCTTTTTCCGGATTACCTGCAAGTTCTAAATCATGAATAATATCGGTTGAGTTCATAAAAAATTTCTACTGGTTTTGTAAGATAAATTTCCAAAATAAGCTTTTTTCTTTTTCTTTTTTTCTTTTTTAAAGAATAAAAATAATAAACAATTTTAAATTTGCAGACAATTCAGGTCATTCGGGTTAAAATTCAAGTGTAGCAGAAAGGAAATATGGCCTTTAAATGATTGTTAGTAAAAAACATTTTATTGTTATTAAAAAATGACCTGAAAAAAGGGAAGGTTTATTTTTTATATGTATTTTTACCACATAATTAAAATGGGTATTTATGTCTAAAATTATTGCTGTTGCCAATCAGAAGGGTGGTGTGGGGAAAACGACAACTTCAGTTAATTTGGCTGCTAGCTTGGCGGTACTGGAGAAGAAAGTTTTATTGGTAGATGCTGATCCTCAGGGAAATGCTACTTCCGGTTTGGGATATGAATTAAAGGAGCTGGAGAATGCGACTATATATGAATGTATTGTCGACGGATTGGAGCCGGAGAAGGCTATTTTAAATACGGAGATTGAAGGGTTATTTTTATTGCCTTCGAATATTGATCTGGTCGGTGCAGAATTGGAAATGCTTAATTTTGAAAACCGGGAAAAAGTTTTATCCAGCATATTGAATTCTATACGGGATAATTACGATTATATCATTATTGATTGTTCGCCTTCTCTGGGATTGATTACAGTTAATTCTCTTACTGCTGCTAATTCGGTTATTATTCCGGTTCAGTGCGAATATCTGGCTTTGGAAGGATTGGGAAAATTGCTCAATACGATTAAGATTATTCAAAAACGCTTGAATACGGAATTAGAAATCGAAGGATTTGTTTTGACAATGTATGATGCCCGTTTGAGGTTGTCGAATCAGGTAGCTGCTGAAGTAAAGAAGCATTTTGAAGATATGGTTTTTGAAACCATTATTCAGCGGAATACGAAATTGGCGGAAGCTCCCAGTTACGGACAACCTGTTATCCTGTATGATGCGGAATGCAGGGGAACGGTAAATTATCTGAATCTGGCTAAGGAATTATTGCGGAAAAACAGTGAAGAATAAGCGGGGGAGGAGGGGCCCGGGAGTGGCGTTTGCCGGAAAAGGAATTTCAAAAATAGGAAATACTGTAAAGCAGTTGTAATTTGGGAAATATGGTAAAAAGAAGTGCATTGGGCAGAGGTTTAGGAGCATTAATCACAGATGCGGCTGAGGATTCCAAGCAGCGTTCTGAAGCTGTCGCGGCTATTCAGGAATTAAAACTGGAAGATATCCGTCCGAATCCTTTTCAGCCCAGAACGGAGTTTGACGAAGAAGCTTTGAATGAATTGGCCGCTTCCATAAAGTCGATCGGGATTGTACAACCCATTACGGTCCGGGCTGTGGAAGAGGGTAAGTATGAGATCATTGCCGGAGAACGGCGTTTCCGCGCTTCTAAAATTGCGGGAGCAGAAACGATTCCTGCTTATATCCGTAAAACGGAAGATGAGAGTTTGTTGGAACTGGCACTGATTGAAAATATTCAGCGGGAAGACCTGAATGCTATAGAAGTAGCTATCAGTTACCAGCGTTTACTGGATGAATGTAAATTGACACAGGATGGATTGAGTGAACGGGTGGGTAAGAAGAGGGCTACTATTGCCAATTATCTGAGGCTGTTGAAATTGCCGGCACAAATACAATTGGCTATCCGGGATAGAAAAATCAGTATGGGACATGCCAGGGCGATTATCAACATTGAAGATCCGGATACCCAGTTTATGATTTTCGAGCAAATTCTGAAATATGATTTTTCTGTCCGGAAAGTGGAGGAAATTGTCCGGGAATTGTCAAATCCGAAACCGGAAGAGGAAGAAGGAACACTTTCCCGCAAAAAAAATGAGATCGGAGATTATATTGCTTTACAGAAACACCTGGCCCAGCGATTTGATACAAAAGTGGAGCTGAAGCGGAATGAGGCAGGAAAAGGAAAAATTGTTATCAGCTTTAAATCAGACGACGAATTGGAAAAAATAATTAGCCTATTGGATAAAGTCGGAGGATAACAGGAGATCGTGAAGAAATTATTGTTGATATTAGTCATAAGTGTAGTCGGAATCGGGGTGCGGGCCCAATATGTTCCCGTAGAACCGGATACGTTGTTCGTGGTGGCGGATACTCTTTCTATCCAGGAGGTTATCGAGAAAAAACCTCATTCTCCCCATAAAGCTACTATTCTGGCTTTGGCATTGCCTGGAGCCGGTCAGATTTACAATAAAAAAGGCTGGTGGTGGAAATTACCTGCTATATACGGTGGAATAGGTGCTACCGTGTACGGGGTGAGCTGGAACAGCAAACAGTTCAAAAAATATAAAACAGCTTATATTGATTATACACACTATATTCAGAAAAAAGCTGAAGATCCGGATTTGCCTTATCCGGAAAATCCCTCCTGGGATAAAGTGTATATAGGAGGCGGGGTAGAGAATTTTACCCCTCAGCAACAGTTGAATTTTCAAACCCAGCTAAAAAATAAAAAAGACAGTTTCAAACGGAACAGGGATTTGTTATATATTGTAATGGGGGGTATATATGCAATACAGGTAATAGAAGCTTGCGTGTCTGCTCATTTTTACGATTTTGAGATCAATGAAGATCTGAGTTTTAATGTTCAGCCCAATGCATTTTATAGTCCTGCAAACGGAAATTCGGTCGGTCTGACTTTAACTTTAAATTTTTAATCTGAAAGATAATGGTGCGTTTATTTGTTGTATGGGTGTTGGCAGGAATCAGTTTGGTAGGAAAGGCTCAGGGAAATATACCGGGCGATACGTTGATTATTGGACAACCTCTTCGGGATAGTATTGCTGAATCGTTTATCCGTACTATTGATGAATCCTATACCCAATGGTCTCTGGAATTCCAGCGGGAAATGGAGTATGTTGATTCGACTTTTATGCTGGAGAACGCCGGGCAGGTTCCGTTTTTTCCGGATTCTGTTTATTTATACCGTTTGGATTCGCTGAATTCTGCTGTTACATTGTCGTATAACGGTATTGTCCGGAATTTTATAGAACTTTATACGGTGAAAAAACGACAGCAACTAGCGACGATGTTGGGACTGAGTGAATTTTATTTCCCTTTGTTTGAAGAAGTGCTGGCGGCGAATTCCATGCCTTTGGAATTGAAATATCTGCCCGTTATCGAGAGTGCTTTGAACCCGGTCGCCCGTTCCAGGGCCAGAGCTTGCGGATTGTGGCAATTTATGTATCCCACCGGGAAAATGTATAAATTAGAAATCAATTCCTATATTGACGAACGCTATGATCCGGTCAGGGCAACGGAAGCGGCTATCTGTTACCTGAAAGATCTCTATAATATATACGGGGATTGGATATTAGTGATTGCTGCCTATAATTGCGGTCCCGGAAACGTGAATAAAGCCATCCGGCGTTCCGGAGGTAAAAAAAATTACTGGGATATTTATTACCATTTGCCCCGGGAAACGCGTGGATATGTACCGGCTTTTATTGCTGCTATGTATTCTTTTAATTACTATAAAGAACACAATATTTATCCGATAGAGAGTGCTTTACCCCGTTTATGCGATACCGTTATTATTGAGAAAGCATTGCATTTTGACCAGATATGTAAGAATATGGACGTATCTGTGGAGGAATTGAGGGACATTAATCCTCAGTATATTAAAGATATTATACCGGCTGGTTTCGGGAAAGCTTATGTCCTGAAAATGCCTTATAATTATGTGGCCGGATTTATCGACAATCAGGATTCTATCTTTGCCTATAAGAGAAAGGTATACTTTGACGATAGTGATCGTACAGCCAATCCCAACGAACGTTTTAAGCGGTATGCTTATGTGAGCGGGATTTCAGGGGACAAAGCCCGTCTTGTCTATACGGTGAGGAGCGGGGATGTACCGGGCGCAATTGCCGCAAAATTTAATGTACGGCTGGCCGACTTGAAGTATTGGAATAATCTGAACCGGAAAATGACGATACGGGTGGGACAGAAACTGGTGATTTATGTATCGGATAAGAAGGCCAGTCAGTATAGAAATAAGGCTACTTATGCCGGTAAGGTGACAAATGAAACAGATGCTCCGAAAGTGGAAACAATAGACGGGGAATTTATCTATTATACGGTTAAAAGGGGAGAAAATCTCTGGTCTATCGCTAAAAAATATCCGGGCGTTTCCAATAAAGATATTATGCGCTGGAATGGTATCAGTGAAAGTAAAGTAAAAGATATCCGCCCCGGTCAGAAATTAAAAATAAAGATTTAAGTCTTTTCTGAAAGTTCAAATACGAAAGTTATTTACAGGGATAATATGCCAGCTAGCGGAAAGGCTGAGGACTTATCATTAAGCAGATCTTCAGTCGGTTTTAAACTGGCCGTGTACTTTTTCCGGCTGTACGGTAGTGTCGATCCGGTAATCTTCCGTTTAAGCGCCTGATCTTTTTAAATAGTTTTTATCTGTATAAATAAAAAAGGTCCGTATATACGAACCTGAGCGGAGTAGCGGTACCGGGAATCGAACCCGGGTTTCAAGAATGAGAATCTTGCGTCCTGACCCCTAGACGATACCGCCTTTAAGAATCTGCTTTAAATAAGCGGGACAAAAATAGGATTGTTTTTTGAATTGTCCAAATGAAAGGTTGAAAATGTGAAAATTTCTGTTTCTCCAACATTTTCCGGTTTATTGCGTTTTAAAGAGAAATAAAACGATGAATATGGAGAAGAAAGTAGCCGAACAAATTGTAGAAATGTTAGCCGAAGCCGGCGTAAAACGGATATATGCGGTAACAGGTGACAGTTTAAACCAGATTAACGATGCTGTCAGACGGAACGGAAAAATTGAATGGATTCATGTACGGAATGAAGAGACGGGGGCATTTGCGGCCGGGGCAGAAGCGCAGCTGCACGGAGGATTGGCTTGTTGTGCCGGAAGTAGCGGACCGGGGCATGTGCATCTGATCAATGGTTTATACGATGCACACCGTTCAGGTGCTTCGGTGATAGCTATTGCTTCGACAATTGTTTCTGAGGAGTTTGGTACCCGTTATTTTCAGGAGACCAATACGCTTCAATTATTCAATGACTGCAGTTTTTACAATGAGTTGGCGGTAACTCCGGAGCAGGCTCCGCGGATGTTACAGGCTGCCATGCAAAAAGCTGTGACACATAAAGGGGTTGCCGTGCTTGGGGTTCCCGGTGATTTGGCATCAGCTGCTGCTGATAAAGGACTGACTTCTCCCTGTGTTTTTCCTGCTCCTGCTGAGATCTGTCCTTCTCCGTCAGAATTGCAGCAATTAGCTTCTCTTTTGAATCATTCTGTGAAAGTAACTTTGTTTTGCGGGATAGGGGCGAAAGATGCCCACGATGAATTACTGGAATTAGCAGGACTTTTAAATGCGCCTGTAGCTTACTCGTTCAAAAGTAAGATGGAAATCCAGTACGACAATCCTTATGAGGTCGGAATGACCGGATTATTGGGAATGCCATCCGGTTATGAAAGCATGCATAAAGCGGAAGTCCTGCTTTTATTGGGTACAGATTTTCCGTATGCCTCTTTTATGCCGGAACACAATACCATTGTGCAAGTGGATGTCCGGCCGGAGCGGTTAGGGAGAAGAGCCAAAATACAAATGGGGCTTTGCGGGGATATCAAGACTACTTTACGGGCCCTTATTCCTTTGATAGAACCTCATTCCGATGATTCATTCCTGAAAAGTCAACTGGAAAATTATGCAAAAGTAAAGAAACGGTTGAATACTTATGTGGAAGAAAGGGGAAGTGAGGAACGTATCCATCCCGAATATGTGATGTCTGTCATCAATGGAATAGCCGATGAAGAGGCTATTTTTACAGTGGATACGGGCATGACTTGTGTGTGGGGCGCCCGGTATCTGCAAGCTACCGGAAAGCGGAAAATGTTAGGATCTTTTAATCACGGTTCTATGGCCAACGCGATGCCGCAGGCGATTGGGGCGGCACTGGCTTACCCGGGCCGGCAGGTCGTAGCCCTGTGCGGAGACGGTGGGTTATCGATGTTGCTGGGGGATTTAAGTACGATTGTACAATATCATCTTCCCATAAAAATCCTGGTATTCAATAACCGGGCGTTGGGAATGGTAAAGCTGGAAATGGAAGTAGCCGGACTGCCGGATTGGCAGACCGATATGCTGAATCCGGATTATAGCCGTGTGGCAGAAGCTATGGGGATTCCGGGATATATCATACAAACGCCGGGGGAGGTCTTGCCCGTTTTAAAAGAGGCATTGAAAAGAGAAGGTCCTGTATTAGTCGATATGATGACCGATCCCGACGCTTTGGCTATGCCCCCGAAAGTGGAATGGGCTCAAATGACCGGTTTTGTACGGGCGATGTTTAAATTATTGATTAATGGTAAAAGTCAGGAAATTATAGATACCCTACATTCCAATTTCAAACATATCCGGGAAGTCCTCTAAAATTCCCTCAGAGGGATGGCCCTTTGGGATTGTTTAGGTGGGGGAAATCTGTAAAGAAAGGGGTGGTATTGTTAAAAATAGGCAGAGAATTTGCAGCCGCGTATTATTTTAAAGGTGAGATTTCTTTCTCAAACGTTTGCATTTACAGATTGTTAATTATAATTTTGTTGCAAACTTATGAAAACCAATTGAAATGATACAGAAAGTTACCACTCTTAATCAATTTATCATTGAGCAGCAAGCGGCTTTCCCCAATGCGACCGGAGATTTTTCCCGTTTGTTACATCATGTCGGAATTGCTGCAAAAAAAGTAAACAGGGAAGTGAATAAGGCCGGTCTGGTTGATATTTTAGGGCAGGCCGGAACAGAAAACGTACAGGGAGAGGATCAGCAGAAGCTAGATGTTTATGCCGATACGACATTTATAAATGAGTTAAGGGCAAGTGGAGAATGTTGTGCCGTATTGTCCGAAGAAAACCAGGATATCATCGTATTTAAGGAAGGAATGTGCCGGAATGCGAAATACATATTTTGTATGGATCCGCTGGACGGTTCTTCCAATATCGATGTAAATGTGTCTATTGGTACGATTTTCTCTGTATACCGGAGAAAATCTGCACCCGGAGAAGAGGTGAAATTACAGGATTTTCTTCAAAAAGGAGCTGAACAAGTAGCGGCCGGATATGTTATTTATGGTTCATCTACCATGTTGGTATACACTTCGGGAAATGGGGTGAATGGTTTTACGCTCGATCCTTCGATTGGGGAATTTTGCCTTTCCCATCCGCTTATTTCTACACCTTCCCAGGGGAAAATATACTCCGTAAACGAAGGATACTATGTAAATTTTCCAAATGGGGTAAAGAAATTTATCAAATATTGCCAGGAAAAAGATGAGGGTACAAAACGGCCTTTTACCTCTCGTTATATCGGTTCTTTGGTGGCAGATGTTCACCGCAACCTCTTGAAAGGGGGTATTTTTATTTATCCTCAGACTTCTTCTCATCCGAACGGAAAATTACGGCTGATGTATGAATGTAATCCGATGGCGTTTATAGCAGAGCAAGCCGGAGGAATTGCTACGGACGGAAAAACACGGATAATGGATATTGAACCGGAAAATATTCATCAGCGGACTCCTTTTTATACCGGTTCTAAAAATATGATCGATAAGATCTGTTGGTTCCTGGAAAATAACTGAGTTACCGCCCAACTTTTGCCTGTCGGAAATTGATTCGTGTAGTATGGAGGAAAGAAATAAAAATTCCTGATCCAATTCGGCTACTCAGAAATGAAGTTTCTTTCCTTCATAAAACAGTATAAGGGTTTTAATCCGGTAGGGAATGCCGTTAACCCGGAAGAAGAATCCGGGCAAAGACTATTTCCGTTTCGTTTTTTCTCCTTTTAGAAAATTGTTCTATTTTAAAAATTTAGCAGCTGCTTTGTCGATAAAATAGACGACATTATCGGCATTGCGAGTCACATAGCCGGCGGGATATTGGTCTGCTGCTGCCGAGGGATCGGTAACAGCTGCTAAAATCTCTGCTTTTTCGGCCCCGATAACGTGAAACAGGGTGAGGGAGGCCCGAATCATGGGCTGGCCGGTAAGCGCAATCCGGTATTGATGCGTTTCGGGATGAGCGGATACGGCATAGGGAGCGGGGTAAGAAAGCAAATCTTTTTGTCCGGGGAATACCGACGACGTATGTCCGTCCGTTCCTATTCCCAGAATCAACATGTCGAATTGGGGAAAACCGTCGTTATCTGTTACATTCTTTTTTACCAGTTCGGAATACCGTTGTGCTTCATGGTCCGGGTTGGCTTCTCCCATGATCCGGTGTATTTGATCATGTGGAATTTTAATACGGTTCAAAAAGATCCGTTTTGCCAGTCCGTAATTACTGTCGCCCTCAGTGGGGGGAACGCAACGTTCGTCTACCCAATAGAGATGTACGCGTTGCCAGGGTAAGCTTTGGGGGTAAAGTTCCGCCCACAGCTGGAACAGTAATTTAGACGTTTGTCCTCCTGAGATAGCGAGGTTGAATGCATCCTTTCTTACAGTGTTCAATTGTTTTAATAATTGATGAGTAACAGCTCTCGCTGTTTCTTTGGGGGTATCAAAAGTGTGGATTTTCATAGTTCGCAATATAAATTTGTATGGGTTAAATTTTTACATGGATTTGTCCAGCTACCGTCGGCTTTAATAATCCGTTCGGCGGTAGCCGGGCCCCAGCTACCGGCGGCATAATTATGCAAGGGAATCCTGGAATCCTTTTCCCAGAGCTTTAAAACCGGTTCTAAAAAACGCCAGCTGGCTTCGACGGCATCGCTTCGGGTAAATAATGTGTTTTCCCCTTGCATACAATCTTCCAGTAAGCGGGCATAAGCGTCTCCGCTGGGTACACCTCCGAGACTGTCGTAGGTAAATTCAACCGGTACTTGTCCCATTTTAAAACCGGTACCGGGAATTTTCATGCTCAGTGTAAATACAACCCCTTCGTTCGGGTTAAGGCGGATAATCATCCGGTTTGGAAGCGGACAATGGGTTAGCCTGCTGAACATGATATGGGGAGTAGGTTTAAAATGAATTACAATTTCCGATACTAAGGTAGGCATTTGTTTGCCGGTGCGGATATAAAAGGGCACTCCATCCCATCTCCAATTGGCAATGTTCACTTTCATCGCAACATAGGTTTCTGTACGGGAGTGCGGATCTACTTTTTCTTCTTCCCGGTAAGCAAGTTGATGCCGTTTCCCGTTTTCAGATGCCGTATATTGCCCTCTTACGATCTGATTCCGGATTTCAGCCGCACTCAGGGGTTTCAGGGATTGATATACTTTTACCACTTCATTGCGGAAGCTGTCGGCATCGAAGGATACAGGAGGTTCCATTGCACATACGGCCAGCAGTTGTAATAAATGACTCTGAACCATGTCCCGTAGGGCTCCGGTATGATCGTAAAATCCGCCTCTTTGTTCTATTCCCATGTTTTCAACGGCTGTAATTTCAATGTGATGTATATAATTCCGGTTCCACAGCGGTTCCAGTACAACATTGGCAAATCGTAAGGCCAGCATGTTCTGTACGGTTTCTTTCCCTAAAAAGTGGTCGATCCGGTAAATTTGATTTTCTTCGAAAATTGAGGTATAAATACTGTCTAATTGTTTTGCAGATTCCAGGTTATGGCCAAACGGTTTTTCTACGATGATACGTTTGAAACCTTCATGCCCTGGACCCGGTTTGTGCAGGTTGACACTTTGTAAGAGCAAAGGGATCGTTTCATACAGAACAGGAGGCGTTGCCAGGTAATATAAATAGTTGCCGGGATTTCCGATAAGTTTGTCTAATTGATAAAGGCGTTGTTTCAGACAGGGATAATGGTCGGCAAGGGAAGGGTCCATCGTTTCGTAAAAGACAGAATTTAAAAACAGATCAGCACTGTGGGAATCAAACTCCTGAGCCTTGATATACTTTTTCAGATTTTCTTTAATGTGTTTTCGGTAGCTCTCGTCGGAATAGTGGGTACGGGCAGCCCCTAATATTGCAAAATGTTGGGGCATTTGTTTCCGGGAAAACAACAAATAAAGAGAAGGCATCAGCTTCCGTTTTGTCAGGTCACCTGAGCCACCGAAGATGACCATAATCAATGATTTCATTTGTTTCATATCCGTATCGGATTAGTTGTATATACGATGGATGGTATTGTATTCTTTTTCAGGCATTATAGATACCTGCATGTGTATCCTTTCCTTCGCCGGACCAGTCTTCGTGGAAAAATGTTCCCCGGGGAGTATCTGTTCGTTCGAAGGTATGGGCTCCGAAATAATCCCTTTGGGCTTGTATTAAATTTGCTGGTAAATGTGAAGCGGTGATGGAATAAAAATAATTCAGGGCGGCAGCGAAAGCAGGCACGGCTGTATTTTCCCGTGTAGTCTTCAGGAGTAAGGATTTCCAGGCCGGAAGCGCTTCCGTAATTTGGGTGCTGAACCAGGATGATAAAAGTAAGTTGGGCAAGTGAGGTGCCTCATCGAATGTCGCTGCAATCGGGTTGAGGAGAGCTGCCCGGATAATACAACCGGCCCGCCAGATTCTGGCGATAGCTGCCTGGTTGAGGTGCCAGTCAAAACGAATTGAAGCTTGTTGCATAAGAGCAAAACCCTGAGTATAGGAAATAATTTTAGAAGCATAGAGGGCATCGTGTATTTCCTGTATCATTACTCCCGGTTTGTGGGTGAATACCGGACTGTCTGTTTCGTATTTTGCAGCAAGCTTAACCCGTAATTCTTTTTCTGCAGAAAGATCTCTTTGGAATACGGCAGTGGCGATTAAGTTTAAGGGAACTCCTAATTCCATAGCATTGATGACCGACCAGCGGCCAGTGCCTTTTTGACCGGCTACGTCTAAAATCCGGTCGATAAGAAAATGTCCGTCTTTTTCTGTACGCCGGAGGATAGCAGCTGTAATTTCAATCAGATAACTTTTCAGTTTTCCGGTATTCCACTTTTCAAAACAGTCTGCCATACCTGCATTCCCGGTCCCCAGCATACGTTTCATAACGAAATAGGCTTCGGATATCAGTTGCATGTCGGCATATTCGATCCCGTTATGTACCATTTTTACAAAATGTCCGGCTCCTCCTTTGCCGATCCATTCACAACAGGGACTCCCGTCTTCGGCTTTTGCTGCGATACTTTGCAAAATTTCTTTTACTTCCGGCCAGGCTTTTTCCGAACCTCCGGGCATGATGGAGGCACCGTGAAGGGCACCTTCCTGTCCACCGGAAACACCGGCACCAATAAAAGAAAATCCCTGGGATTCGGCATAACTGACTCTCCTCTCGGTATCTTCAAAATTAGAGTTTCCTCCATCTATCAGGATGTCTCCGGGCTGCAATAAGGAAAATAGCTGCTCCATAACTTCATCTACCGGAGGACCGGCTTTAACCATCATCAGTATTTTCCGGGGAGTGGAAAGGGATTGGACGAAGGCAGCAAGATTGTCAAAACCTTTAAAATCCCCCTGCTCTCCATATTCCTGCATAAAATGTTTTACGACATCTTTTTCCTGGTGCGGACGATTGTATACAGATACGCGATACCCTTTTTCGGCCAGATTAAGAGCCAGGCCTTCTCCCATAACGGCCAGTCCGATTACTCCAATATCAGATTTCTCCATAAGTGATTTTTTTTGCCGGATGTATGTTCCGGAAGATATATTCTGGAAAGATATACGCAGAATAAAAAGGAAGGTTTATAAAAGAAAGGATGGAGGGGATTCAAATAATCCGAAAGGGGCGACATATTCCTATGTTATTATTATTCCTGAAAATAAATAAGAAAAAAGATAAAAGAAAGAAATTTCCCGATGGAAGTATAAAAATTCCGGAATGGATTTATTTACCGGAAGAGGGGGAAAAACTGCCGTTCCGGATCGGTAGAAAATAAAAAAACGATAAACTGTATATCCTTTTAATAGCAGCTTAGAAAACAGATTCTGAATTAAAAAAACAGTCTCTCCTCTTTTGGGTTTGCTGCGATTAACAATAGATATACAGTTTATTTTTGATGAACGGAAAATGGTCCTGAAAATTATTCTATGCCGAATTTATAAATACAGATACTTTTATAGGTTTCTCCCGGCCGGATTACAACTGAAGGCCAGGCTGCTTTATTAGGAGAATCCGGGAAGTGCTGGGTTTCCAGACAAAAGGCAGAACGGAAAGGATAGTAAATTCCTTTTTTACCTTTTACAGTTCCGTCCAGAAAATTTCCGGCGTAAAATTGTATGCCCGGTTCGCTGGTATAAACTTCCAGGGTACGGCCGCTTTCCGGATCGTAAGCTTTAGCTGCTATTTGGGAGAGTTCCCCTTTCGTATTTAAAACATAATTGTGGTCATAACCGTGTCCGTTTTTCAATTGAATAAAATCGTCATTGTCGATTTCTTTTCCAATTGTTTTTAATGTCCGGAAATCCATAGGGGTACCTTCTACCGGAGCAATTTCTCCTGTGGTCATAAAAGTACTGTCAATGGGGGTATAGTAGTCGGCATTCAGCATTAATTGCTGATGGAGGATAGGGGTAGAAGGATTGGCAGATAAATTGAAATAAGCGTGATTGGTTAAATTGACAATTGTCGGTTTATCTGTTTCTGCTTCGTAATTTATTTTCAGAGCATTATCGTCGGATAAACTATAGGTTACCCGGGTTTTCAAAGTGCCTGGAAATCCGTACTCACCGTCCGGGGAGACACAACTTAGGACTAATGTCCGGGCGTCGGGCTGTGTGGCTTCCCAAATCCGGTGATGAAAACCGGTATCTCCTCCATGCAGGCAATGCCCGTAATTGTTCCGGGGAAGTTGATACGTATTGCCGTCCAGTGTAAACTGTCCCTGATTGATCCGGTTACCATAACGCCCGATCAGAGCTCCGAAATTTCCTCCCTTATCGGCTATATAGTCCGGGATTGATTCGTGGGCCAGCACAATATCGCCAAAATTCCCTTTGCGGTCCGGCACCCAAATGGAAACGATCCTTCCTCCATAGTTTGTAATAGTAACTTCTACGTTGTTTTTGTTCTTTAATTGGTACAAGTTAATTTGCTGACCGGATACCAATGTATCAAAATTGGCTTTTTTCAATCCGGATAAAGTGGTATCGGCAGCAGGTTTAGAGTTGCAGGCTGTAAATAATAACAACCCGCAACTGAGTGTTAGTAGTGTATTTCTCATATTCAAAGTGTTAAATGGACAATATAAAAAGGGCAATTCCTTCTGATTATTTTTAGTTGTGCCCGCTTCCCCTTTCTTTTTCAAAAGAACAAACAAATTCTGATTTAAAATACCAGAATCGTTTCAGAAAATAAAACTTTTGATCCAAAACATGCATGTGTTTTTTAATTCTTGGATTTTAGCTATAATAATCTACCACCACACGGCTTTCCCGGATTTTTTTACAATATGAACTTATTTTTACATGCTCCGGATGTATTTTGTAAGTGGCTAAAGCTTCTTCGTTTTCAAATTCTGCTATCAGAACTGCATCATAGGCCATATCGGATTCCTTTACATTAATTCCTACTTCTACTGATTTTAATTCTGGGACGACACCTATCAGTGCTTCCAGACGGGTTTTCATAAATCGGGCATTTTCAGCTTTGGTCTTCCCTTCCGCTGACTCTTTTAGTTTCCACATAACGACATGTTTAAGCATAACGGTCTTTTTATATATTTGATTATCAATTTTTATACCTGATTTTACAGTCTTTTCTTGAGATTGATAAATATAAAAATTAAGTTGTAAAAATTAAGGGATGTTTCGTTTTCTTTTTATTTAAATATTTAGAAGTTTGAATATTAAAGTGTGGAAATATTTAAATATTCATTTGCTTGAATGCGGAGGAAAGGAAAAAGGTGTTGTTTCTGCTAAAATAGAGGAAAGAATGCTGGCTTCGGGGAAAATTATATAGCTGAGGATTGCGGGCATAGGCGGTAAAAAAAACTTTTTTCCGTATAAATTGACTCAATCAGTCCGAAGCGGATAAATTTAGCGAGCATGCTGATGGCTCTGGGGCGGGGAATACCGATCAGTTTACTGCATTGGGAAAGGGATATTTTTTCATTTTGATTTAAATAATCGAGCAAGGATTGTTCCTGTGCAGAATAGCGTATAAAAACTCCTTTCGGGGCAGATTGGTTTTGCCAGAGCCGGAGGTGTACAGGGGAAGCCAAGATATTTTCATCCTTTATCCGGATATAAGCCCGGTAGTGCTGATTATCGTCTTTTGCATAATAAGGAGCACAATCTCCTTTTGGAATAACGACTTCGAGCACCTGCAGTCCCTCTATTTCATAAATATGCATTTCGCAGTGAATCTGTGGTTTACAATAAAGTTTAGCAGCAGCTTCTATCATGTAAATTTCTTCTTCTGAACGTACTCCTGTTACCTTACCATTATCTTTGACCCCGACGAGCAGTCGTCCTCCGTCTGTATTGGAAAATGCAGATAAACTTTTTGCAATTTTCCGGACATCTGAGATTTCGAATTTGAAATCCTGTTGCTGATGTTCTCCCTGACGGATCAGCCGGTAAATATAATCTGCACCCCTCTGCGTTTTCATAAGATAAAGATAAATATAAATTGGGAATAAGGAAAGCGTTTGGGGAACCGTTCATCTTCTTTCCTTTCTGTCTGGTAAAGTAATCCAGAATAAGCTTCCTTGCCCTGTTTCAGATTCGACACCAATGTCTCCCCCCAGATGGAGAGTAATGCTACGACAGAGGGCTAACCCCAAACCCGTCCCCTGAGTAAAGGAGTTCAATTTTTCAAAACGTTTGAAGATTCGTTTTTGTTCTGCAAGAGGAATACCAATTCCGCAATCTTTCACAAAGAAATAATGTTTTTCTTGTCCGGGACGATAGCCGATGGTAATAATTCCCTTTTCTGAGAATTTGATAGCATTGCTGATTAAATTCTTCATTACGGTATCCAATTGTATTTCATCTGTATAGATGAGGTCGGTTTCAGCTGGCAGCTCTAAAGAAATGGAAAGCGGTTTGTTATTTAAATTATTTAAAGCATAGTTTTCCCAGGATTTAAATAATGAATATAATTTTATAGGTGTATATTGAAATGTGAAGGTGCCTGAATCAATTTTTGACAGATGGAGAATATTATCGATTAAGGCTACCAAAAGCTGATTGTTTTGCTTGATAATAGGCATGAGGGCGTTTATTTCTTCCGGGTCATCGCAACTTCCCAGTAAAGACGAAAATCCCACGATAGCATTTAAAGGGGTACGGATTTCGTGACTGATATTGGTCAGGAATTGTTGTGTCTCCTGATTGGACAGTTCAGCTTGTTCTTTTAAATGTTCTAATTTTTCTTCTTTTTGTTTTTCTGCGTCTACGTTCAGATTCAGTTCCACAACCAGAATTTCACCTTTTTCCGGGACAAAACTTTTGATGAAAATATATTCCCGGATCCAGTGTAAAATTCCTTTTTTGTCGGTAACTTGTATATCTTGTGTAAAAGGCTGTTCGGTATATTCCTGTTTTATTTTATTTTGATAGGCGATCAGTCGTTTCCGGTCTTCGGAAGACGTATGCAGATAAAGCGGAAGTTCTCCTTTCCGGGGTTCTTCGTTCAGGTTTTCATACCATTTGGAAGTGGCGAATCCTTCTCCGTCGAGTATATTGTAAATAGCTACTCCCATTTGAGCAGATTCGGAAATAAAATTAAACATGTGCTCGGCTTCTCTTTTCGCTTGCTTTTCCTGCATGACAGCTGTCAAATCAGTGGCGATGACGATGTAGCAAGCCTTACCGTAAACATCGGCTTCCATTGGCTTAATTGCCAGCTGAAAAAACTGTTTTTTCGGGCGATTAAAGGTCGTTTCCAGTTCGCAACTAACGTTTTGACGGGCTTTCACCTGTTGTTTCTGTTCTTGGTTTAAGTACGGATTAGAAAATAGATTTGCTGTAAATAATTCATTTTTATCCGGCTGCAATATATTTTTTTGTCCGTTTATGATCCGGAAGAGTAATTGTCCGGTCTCGTTATATAACGCAAAATTAAGGGAACTGGTTTGATAGATTGTCTGAAGCTTGTCATACAGTCTTTGATAATTTTCCGATTCCTTCTGCATTATTCTGGTAAACCGCCGTTTGCAAATGAAGAATACAAAAATTCCCAAAAGAAAAACAATGACAATTATTGTTCCCAGAATTTGCCTTTCGTATTCTTCATAAAAGGTGGGAGGTATATTTAAGAAAACGATATTACCCGTCAGTTCTTTAATCCGGTTTTCCAGTCCGAACCGTTTGAGAGCAGTCATGTTTAAGTGGGTTTCAGCATGAAGGATAACCTGAGGGAGAATGGAATCAGCCGGGACTCCGTTCCATATCTGGTTTACAGTTTGAAAGATCCTGAGAGCATATTCTTCAGGTTTAAAATGAATACCTCCCAGCCAATAATTGTTATGTTGTAAATTTTGTTCTGTAAGAGTCAGTATCGGACTGCTCAATACGTTTCTGAAAAGTGAATCGAGTATTTTTTCCGGACGTAAACTATATAAGCCGTTTATATTCCAGGCATAAGTAATAAAAAAGCGGTCTTTAACAGGTTCCATCATCAGGTCGAAAATGGAATCCGTATTTAATTTAGTATGGGTAATGGCGGTAAAACTGGCTTCGGGGAAAACTTCTCCGATATGCTTCTGTAATTTGAACAAAGTATAGTCGGCTTTATAATAGCTGTCGTCAACCCACACAATCTCTTTGGTTTCCGGCATTAATTGCTTCATCAGTTCCAGGTTCTCCTTTATAAACAAGTGGGAATATATTTTCGTATTGGGTATCCGGGTGACATAACGCCATATCCCTTCTATGTACACACAATCCTGGGGGACTATATCCTGCCCTGCGTATTGACGGTATTCTTCCCGTTGTTTAAGGGAATTGGCTGCGATGCTTGCGGCTGTTAAATCGATGTTGGGTCCCATTTGGCTGAAATCTGATTTCATATCCGGAATCCATACTCTAAGAGGTTGTTCTTCCCAGACGGCGCAGGAAACGGTAGGTATGTATTTCCATTTCCCCATTACCAGATGTACCATTTTGTAGACGGCTTCGGCTTCATCTCCTAGTAAGATAATTATGTCAGGCCTGATTTTCCGGGGGAAAATAGATGTTGTTTTGAGATTTGTCTTGGCATCAAATGTTTCCCCTTCCTGTTCTGCCATTTGCCAGAGGATGGCACGCAGGTTCAGTAATAAAGAAGAAAGAGTAGAAGGATCATTACAACCTAAATTGCCGGCGTAGATCTGTATACCGGGATATTTTTCTGAGAATAATGAGTCAATTTGCTGGATTATTTGGTTACTCCAGATGGTATTTTCAGTATAGGAATTGAGAATAAGGACTCTCCGGGGATTCATTTGCCCGGGAGAAACGGGGTTGGCGAGAACCAAATAACTGTTGAGACAGCAGAAAAGTATAATAGTAAAAATCTTCATTCCGGAACAGTTTAATTCGTCTGGCGCAATAGCCAATAATTTAACAGATCAAGCAATGCTTGTTTTTGTAACGGCTTTGCCAGATACCCGTTGAAACCATGATATAAAGCCTTTTCTTCATCTTTCGACAATGCATAAGCGGTAGTGGCTATGATCGGGATTGTAGCAGAATACTTCCGTATTTCACAGGTCGCTTCATAACCGTTTTTCTTAGGCATTTTAATATCCATAAGGATTAAATCGGGTGCCTGACTATGAAATAACTCAATCGCTTCTTCCCCATCCCAGGCGTGTACAAGATTGTATTTATTTTGCAGAATAAATTGGAGTAAGAGATAATTGCTCTCATTATCTTCAACAATTAAAATATTCTGTTTTCCTTTTGCATTATTTGTTTGTTGGATGGGAGATACTTCCTGAACCGGAGGAGTCAGGGAAACTTCCCGGACCGGCAACCGGAACCAGAACTTTGCCCCGGCACCTTCTTTTGATTCTACCCCTATTTCTCCTTTTAATTCATCAATAATCGAACGGGAAATGGATAAACCCAGGCCGAAGCCGTTATAATTCTTATTTCCCCTATAAAAACGCTCGAATATCTGCTGCTGCTTTTCTGAAGAGATACCGATTCCCGTATCCGATACGTATCCGTATAAAATATTGTCCTCAAACCGGTAGCCGATGGTGATACTGCCCTGGCCCGTGAATTTAACGGCATTGCTGATAAAGTTAGTCAATACTTGTTTAAGACGGATTTTGTCCGTTAGAATACAAAAACGGCTTTCCGGAAATTCGCATTTGATTTCTATATTTCCTTGCGTTGTTTTCATCCTGGCGAGGATAGCCATATCATTAAATAAATCCGTCAGGTCGGTGGGAGAGAAACTGAAATCCATTGTTCCACTTTCGATTTTGGACAAATCGATGATATCGTGGATCAGGCGTAACAGTATTTCATTGTTTTCTTCAATTTGGTGGACCATTTCCTGACGCTTTTCTGTATTGTCCGTTTCATTCAGTAAGTTCGAAAAACCAACAATAGCGTTTAGGGGAGTACGGATTTCGTGTCCCATATTGGCAATAAAGGCATTTTTGAGTTTTTCAGAACGCTGTGCTTTTAACATGGCAGTGTATAATGCCTCTTCCATTGCTTTATAGGGATCAATATTCTGAGATATTTCCGTGAATATATAGCTGCCGGTTTCCTGCTGATAACCTGTAATACCGATTTGGTAACTTAACCAATGTTTACTTCCGTCTCTGTGTATAATGGGGAATTCTTTGTGATAATGGTGAGGCCTGCCGGAAGAATTGTCTTGCAAGAAGTCGGTCAAAGACTGCCGGTCTTCCCGGGAGAGATGCTGGTAAGCATCGGTTATGGGAGCAGGAATTTTATCTAAATCGAGGTTCCTTAACCAATTAGAGGTAAAATGGTATTTTTGCCTGCTCAAATCGTAATTCGCTACACCGATGCAAGCTTTGTTCATGGCAAAATCAAGGGCTTGCGTCAATTTTTTGCGAATACTTTTAGCTTCATATATTTCCTGATTATCAATGAGGATGAACAGGATCTGTTTGCTGTCAGGGGTGTCACCGGGCAGGTAACGTACCAGAAAACGAAAATAATATTTGTTTTTCTGGGGTGCCGGATCTACTCTATCGGATGGTGGACTCAGGACGATAAGAGAGTTTATGGTTTCTTTATTCCGTATTTGGGTGTGCAGGGAAGATTCCGGAATCTGTTCAAATAAATTGATCGTTTGAGAAGTAGCGGATGTAGGACTGAGAGACGGAAAGATATGTCGTAACTTTGGAGAAGCATTGTATTGTAATAAATTTCCGTTTTCGTCGAAAATCAGCATTGAAACAGGCATGTGCTTGAAAATCAAATTATATTCGTCATATAATGTCTTATAACGGTTTAGAGATTCCCGAATGTGCAGGTTATAAATCCGGGTACGTATATAATATCTGTAAAGCAGACCGATAATGAGTATGCCAAGCAAACTCAGGAGCAAAAGACGCTGGTGCCGGACAATGAACGGAGAAGGGATATTATACAGGCTCACATTTTCTGTTTTATCGAAATCCCGGTGGATTCCCCATTGGTCGAGTAATTGACGGTTTAAGTGATTTTGTCCGTTTTGTATAGAAGTAAAAGGATAGGGGGGTATTTCTCCATTATATACCTGTTTAAACAATTTGGCTGTTTGCTGCACATATTGGCCCAGGGAAGGATAATATCCGCCCAGGATATGTCTGGAATCGGAATCCTGATCCTGTAAAGAGAAGAGAGGAACGGACAAAGAACTTAAAAAAGAAGGAACTGTATTGAAAAGTACGACATTTCTGTGAGGAGGTAAGTTATTAATTATCCGGCAAATGGTGTCCGGATGAATTTGGTCGCTGTGATATACTGAAATTCGTAAATCCGGAAAAAATTGACAGGCTGTGGAGCGGAGTTGCCGGAATTCAAATTCATCATTGAAGCTACCCGTTGACAGGTAGTTGATTTCCTGAAGATCCGGGTATAAACGGGATATGAGTTGCAAATTTTGTAAACTCATATCGTCTTTCATAATCCCGCTTACGGGAAGCTGCTTAATTGAAAGCGGGGTGGAAATATAACAGCTGTCATTTAGAGGTTCTGATTGGAAAAAATCAGCATAATCTTTCAGGATCCGGGAATGTACTCCACACAGGATTACCGGTATTTGTTCCCATAATCCTCGCAGATTCATAATCCGGTATAACATCCAGCTTTCTTCACCTACCAAGATTAAGATCCGGGGACGGATAATTTGAGGAGAGAGTCGTCCTTTGGTAAAGGCGCCCTGCATTTGTAAGCGGGAACTCAGTAGTGACTGTTGCCTGTCTAACCGGGCATAAACTACTTTCGGAATGAGCTCCGGGTCGATCGCTTTGATTTCTTTCTGAAGTTGCTTCGTTAAAGCCGTGCCCCATGGATTTTCATAATGATAAGAATTCATTATAAGAATGAAATTTTCACGGCTCAGTTTTGTATCCGGAGGAGAGGACTGTATGCCAACTGCGTTTGCCGATACTATCAAGCACAACAAGATAGAAAAAACAAGCTTTAACATAGCAATCACGCATAAAATTTATTTGGTAAAAATAGATATAATTTTTCAATTAATTAAAATTTCATTTAAATCTTGATTTCCAAAATTGTTCCGCTCGCGATTCCAGTAATCTTTTCCTGTCCGGAGGTCAGTTGAAGTAAGGGAATAAAAAGTGCAAATGTACAAGGATTTAATTATTCAAAGAGTTGACAATCTGCTTAATACTTGTTTCAGGTAGTTCCTTGTTAAATGATTTACCGGTAATTGTAAATCTTTTTTCAGGGATTTTGCTCCTGTCTGTTTCTAAGGTATAAATCTGAAAGTTGTCTGTTTCCTTATTTATGCATTTGCACTTTTTAAATCATTAGGCTGGAGGATACTTATCTCATTTTATTATTGGTATATTTAGTGAGGAGTGTATTTCTCAATTGAGTATAAGTATCCATAATTTTATCTGCACATTCCTGAGTATAATTGTTCAATAATTCCCGGGCTTTTTTCGGATTTTTTTTCTGCAGTTCTGTATATTGTTTTTCTATCTCTTTATTTTGTTGAAAAAATCCGTCTTCCAGCGGTTTCCGGGCTGTTTCCAAATCTTTTTTCCCGTCCTGCCAGTTCAGGTAGAGCAGGTTATCTACAAAATCGATCGCCCAGCGGGCAGAGTTGTCCGTGTATTGTTGTGGATCGTAAGTAGAATAAACTTCAGGGATTCGGGTAACTCCGGTAAATACAGGAAGATATGGGGAGGTATAAGCATTGTCTTGAAATACCCAGTAAATACCACCTATTTCCCGGGGCATACCGGAACGGAGCTGAGCTACCATACCGTATTCTCCGTCCGCCCTTGCGACAGCCCGCCTACGGGTGGTTTTCAGTAATTTTTGAGTTTCAGCAGAAGGGAAAGGGGTGGCTAATTTGCTTTTTATCATTTCTCCGTTCTTTCCGGGATAGTACCAGGCGGCGTCGTTTTCCTTGTCGTAGATGGTACCGGTAAAGGTAGACCGTTGGAAGTCCATGAAATCCTGGACAGAAACCGGACGTTCCGGTTTAAACGAAAAAGGATACAGGTTTAAAGGCTCGACATACTGAATGTATTGGTTCAGATTGTCGAATGGATTTGTTGTTTTCCTATCGGATATCGGCGCCGAAGTGGGGGCGAAGGTGGTGGCAAACAGCCAGAGACGATTCGTGGCCCATTCCCGCGGGGTAGGCGCATATATTTCCTGCCAGACAAAAGGTTTTCCGCTTTCGGGGGAATACCATCCGTTTTCCATTGCAACTTGCTGGTAATTGGAGGAAGCCTTAAAGTATTCCGGTTGGGAGAGATCAATTTCTTTGATAATACTCCAATTCGGAATCATAGCAATATGGTCGTCCGGGACCCGCTGTGCCGCCCAGATAACACCGGGTTTCCCACTTTCAGGGGTCCAGTTTTTACCCACGCTGAATAATTCCAGTATCCATATTTTTTCAGGGTCGGCAATCGTCAGACATTCCGATTCCGGTCCGCAAGAAGGCAAAAAACCGTATTTTTCCATAAGGGAAGTAATCAGGCCAAGGGCTTCATCGGCCGTTTTACAACGTTGCAGTGCAAAGATCATGGCTTGCTCAACAGTCATAATCTGTTTCCCTTCTCCTTTGTTTACCTGTAATTCCGGGCGTTGGCTCAGTGTACTTTCTCCTATACACAATTGATATTCATTGATATGGGAATAAGCCGACTGAAAATAAGTGTAAGTTTGTTCCGCTTGCGGGATATAACCTAAAATTTCTCCGTTTTCTTCCAGGGGAAGGTCTACCCGTTGTATACCGTAATAAACCGGGGTGGTACTGCCTTTGGGAAACTTTTGTCCCGGGACGACCCGGATCCGGCAGTCTGCTCCGGCATCTGTATGGGAGTTGAGTACGCTTCCGTCCACGGTCGCTTTTTTACCTGCGACGAGTACTGTGCATCCCTTACTTTGGAAAAAGGCTGTCAGCAGGATTAAAAAGATGATTGTTACAATTTTCATGTTCTTGTATTTTCAGCGTTATAAATGGTTTTCAGAATCGCATTGCTTCTACCTCCTCAAGGGTGGTAGGTACATATTTTCCGAGCCTTCTTTTGCCTTCCGGTGTGATAAGGTAATCCTCCTCATTGCGTAATCCCCCGAAATCTTTGTATTTTTCTACCGCTTCGTAGCAGATAAATTCCGTAAAACGTTTTTCTGCTTTCCAGCGGTCGATCAATTCGGGAATAAAGTAGATACCGGGTTCAATCGTCAATACAAAACCGGGCTCCAATTTACGGCCGAGGCGGAGGGATTTCAGGCCGAAAAGGGTGCTTTTAGGCTGACCGTCGTATCCGACCCATACTTCGCCCAGGTTTTCCATATCGTGTACATCCAAACCCATCATATGACCTAATCCGCATTGAAAAAAGAGAGCATGGGCACCGGCTTGTGCTGCTTCCCAGGGATCGCCCTTCATCAGTCCGATGCTTTTCAGTCCTTCTGCGAGAGTAGCTGCGGTTTTCAGATGGATATCCTTAAAAGCAACTCCCGGTTGAAGAGCGGCCACTGCTGTTTGATGTGCATGAAGAGCTATGTTGTAAATTTCTTTTTGACGTTCCGTAAATCGTTTGCCTACCGGGAAAGTAGAAGAAAGGTCTCCCGCATAATGCATACGGTTTTCTGCCCCTGCATCCAGCAGGAACATCTGTCCTTCCTGGGCAATATGTCCGTGGTAATGGTTGTGTAAAGTTTGCCCGTGTACGGTGGCAATTACCGGGAAAGAGAGATTCCCTTCGTCCCGGAGTGCAATTTCCGTGACTGCAGCAGCCACTTCCGATTCCTTCATTCCCGGACGGATTATTTGCATGGCTTTGATGTGCATATGGGCTGAAATGGTAACCGCTTCTTCGATTTGTTCAATCTCTTCTGCTGATTTATAATTCCGCTGGTTTACCACGGCACGGATAAAATCAACCGAACTTCCTTTCTCTTGCTGATCGGGAACGATGTGGAGCAGTTCATAAAGCCGGATCCTATGCTCTCCCCGGTAGGGAGGCAGATAATGTATCCGGCGTCCCTGGGTCATTGCTTTTTTCAGGTATTCCGCTAGTTGAGCAACAGGCCGGGTTTCAGAAATTCCTACTCTTTCGCTTTTTTCCCGTATACTCGGTTGTGTACCCATCCAGACAATATCGTCAATGGTCAGTTCATCCCCGAAAATAATTTCTTTATCTTCTTCGATATCAATAATAGCTGATAATCCGGCATAATCCGAACCGAAAAAATACAGGAAAGTTGAATCCTGACGGAAAGGATAAGTATTATCGGCATAATTCATACTACTTTCGGAATTCCCCAGGAAAAGTAAAATACCCTTTCCCACTTCTTTTTTCAGAAGATTACGTCTGTGGATATAAATTTCTTTTGAAAACATGATGAATAAAATTACAGTTTCAGGATAATAATCGAAAAGAATTTTGCGACTCTTGCAAAATGAAAGAATAAAGGCTTCAGAAAGCTAACAAATCTGGCATTCGTAAAGTCCCTTGTAATCGGTATTGTACTTTAATATAAAACGGTTGAATAATACCATTTGCAAATTTTTAGATTTTCAAAGATATAAATTATTCGTCATAATTTTGGCAATTATATTTAATCTTAAAAAATAAAGATTGTAAAAGAACGTAAATATTTGAGAATTATGTCCGTAATTGAAGATTTTTACAAAAATATAAGGTTGGAGGACATAAATTGAAAATAATAGGTCAGAAAGGATAACTAAGGATTTATTCTTAGAAAAGTTTCAGGAATTGTTTATATTTTAATTTTAGACTCCTCCCCAATTGAATTAATAAAATATAGATATTTCTCTTTTAATATAATTTTTCGGTGTATTAATTTATCTCTACTTTATCGATAAGTTTCCTATTAGTTCATCTTGAATTTTGTCTCTACTACAGGCATAATAATAAAATTGAATATTTACTACTAATAAAGGAAATTATATTATAGAATAATATATAATTTTATATTAACCATAATTAATAAAAAATTAATAAATATTATTTTAAAAATAAATATTATTTTTTACTTTTACAAACTAAGAAGATCTTCTCATATATGAATACCAATGATGTTTAACGGAAAATTATTAATTATGGAAAAGAATGAAGAACTATCAAAAAAATTAGGTTTAAACTTTGACGAAGTAAAAGATGTTTTAAGTCAAGAGACATTAAACCGTTTAGCTATGTCTAAAATTATAGGCGGTATACATGATCAAGGATCATTAGAGGAGAAAAGAAAGAATAAATGTGATGAATGTGATAAATGCGATAGGTGTGACAGATGTACATCAGACTGTAGTACTAGCGGCTATGGAGATATAGGACAATTAGAACCTCCTTATTTACCTATTGAATAAAATATTGAAATTAATGTTGAGGGGGAACTCCCCCTCTAAAATACAAAATATGGAAAGATTTAAAGTAAGTAAGTATAATTTCTATATTAAGTACAAAGAAAATATATTGTATTTTAATGGAATTTCGAGGTCTATGTTACTTTTTAAGCCTCAAGAACATTTATTTTTTCAAGAACAATTTCAAAATTTAAATAATTTTATACAAAACTACCCTACTTTATTTGAATTTTTAAAGAACCGGTTTTTTATTATTGAGAATTCGCTCGATGAAATTAGTTATATAAAATATTTAAATCATTGTGCAATTTTTCTCAATAAAGATTATAGAATTACAATTAATCCCACGCTTGAATGTAATTTTAAATGTTGGTATTGCTATGAAAGTCATAAAAAAGGAAAGTTATCACTAGACGTTCAAGATAAAATAATAAAACATATTGAATATGTTTTAGAAAATAAATTAATTGATTCTATTGATTTAGGTTGGTTTGGTGGTGAACCATTACTTTACTTTAGTGAAATTGTTTATCCTATTTCTTTAAAAATAAAAAGTTTGACAACTTATTATCAAATACCTTTTAGTAATCATGCAACAACAAATGCATATTTGATTAATGTAGATATGATTAAAAAATTTCAAGAAATAAATTTAAGTAGTTTTCAAATTACAATTGATGGGAATGAGAGGAAACATAATTTAATTAGAAATGAAAATGGAAATCCTTCTTTTAAACGTATAATAAAAAATGTTATTGAATTATGTGAAAGGCTTTATAATTGTTCTATTATATTAAGAGTAAACTATGATAATGATACATTAAAAAATATAGATTCAATGCTTGATTTAATTCCTTCTCAAATTAGAAAAAAAATCACAATAAGCTTAAATCGTGTTTGGCAGACCGTTACACCTGAAATTAAAAAAAATATCAATAATGTAGAGATTTTCAATCATATTTATAATAAATGTCTTGAGTATGGTTATAATATTTCTTCGGCAGATAGTATACCGAAATCATTTATTCGTTGTGATTGCGATAAATTTTGGAATTTAGAAATTAATTATGATGGTAAAATTTATAAATGTACAGTGGACTATAATAAAGAGTCGCAAGGGGAATTTACAGAATCAGGTGAAATTATTTGGAAAGATTATATATATGCTAATATGTATGGAAAAGAAACATTCGATAATCCTAGGTGTTTAAAATGCAAGTTGCTACCTATATGTTTAGG
>JAEXFF010000303.1 GCA_023400335.1 Bacteroidota bacterium | reverse complement strand
AGGTAGAGCAGGTTTATAGGCAATGTAGTAAAATCAAAGCGGTTGATGCGTGCCGTCCCGATGGTTTGGTCTGAGATGAATTGTCTGAAATAATCTGCTGTTTTTCCGAACCAAAGGTTCATCAGGTCGAGTTCCATGCCCATGCGTATGCGGAATTCACGGACTTCACTGGTGGCGGAGGTGCCGTGGTATTTTTCTTTGGCAGCCCGGGTCATCAGGATTGCCCTTAACAGATCGGCACCGTCCAGGTTAACTTTTCCGCCATTCAGACTGGAAAATATTTTCTCTTCCTTGTCATCGACGACATTGACAATTAGTTTAACCCGGGATAGCAGGATTTCCAAAAATTTACCTTTGTCTGTTGCGGTGTTTTCTTTAAACCATGCCTGGATGCTCCGGGCAACTTCCCTGATATAATATTGGTCTTTCCGTTCGGGGACCGTCTCCTTTTCCCAGATGTGGCCTGTTAGGACTTGTTTTTTTATGAATTCGTGTGTCTCCGGCCGGATAGAATATTGTAGCTTATTTTCCAGGAGGAGGGGAGTGCTGTTGGTTTCATGTTGTAGAAAAGAGAGCAGGATCAGTAATGTGGTGAGGCGTTGTTGTCCGTCTACGACATGAAAACAGTTTGCGTTTGTATTTTTTACCAGGGTAATGTTTTGCAGGCAATAGAATGTAGCTTCTGCGTTTCCGGTTTCCTGCCGGAATTTCTCGATATCGTTTAATAAAGCCACTATATTGGCTTCGTTCCATTTATATCCTCTTTGGTATTCCGGGATGTTGTAATATCCGGTCAGTTCGTTACGCAGGAAGTCGGAGAATACTTCCTTTACGCTATAAATTAATTCGTCCATAGATTTGAAAATAAATCAGTTATTGTTTAAACAACTCCGGACTAACTTTTTTGTCAGGTTTTCCGGCAATGATATCGCACCAACCCTTTTGCATCATGAAATTGTAACTTTTCCTTTCATCTCCGAAATGGATTGAAATTACCATCATGTTCCAATATTTATCTTAATTTTCTTTGCTAAATAATTTTAACCAAAAATAAAGAAATGTTTTGAGCTGGAGAAGATTATAAAATGAAATGTTGTATTTAGAAGAATATTAATTTGTAAAAAAGAACTTACGATAGTAATGTATGTTAGTGCGTCATGCTGATTAGCAAATATTTCGATAAATAATTTGTTAATCTTTATATAATGGAAACTCTTTTATATGTTTGTTTAATGTTAATTTTTGATATCATGAAGATACATCAATATACTTCGATAGCCAGTTTGGCTTTAATTCTTAAGAATAGAACCATAAAATTTAGTCGGTTAGATGGTATGGACGATATTGAGGAAGAAGCTTTAAGTAGTTTAGGCATTCGTTTAGGAGGATTTGTATTTGCTTCTTGCTGGACATATGGAGAAAAGGAAAGTATTCCTTTGTGGAAAATATATACACCTTTTTTGCAAGGTGTCAGAATAACAATGGATAATGATATGTTTAAGAGTTTTCCGGTTTCTCAAGAGGAGATCAGAACTTACCATATCGCTTGTGGAAATGAGGAGAATTTTTCTTCCATTATTCCAATAGCTGAAATGTTTACCAAAGATTACACTATATTGAATACTTTTTGGAATAATCAATATTTTTTTAATAAAGTTGAGTATGTTGAAAATATTAGATCTGTTTATGATTCTCTGATAGAATTAGATGAGAAGAAGATGAACATAAGAATGAATAATGTCGGCTTTTTCAAACATACGGATTGGAACTTTCAGGAAGAATGCAGATTCAGATTGATTATTTTACCTAATACTGGCATATCTGTAGGAGACGAGAGGTATGCTAGTTATTTGATGAATTGCATACAAAAAGAAATTTACGCTCCTTTCAATTATTATTTCTTAAAATTGAAAGAAGAGGCCATCGATAGTATGACAATAACTTTAAGCCCCTTTTCGACAGAGAATGATAGAATTCGTGTTCATAATTTGTGCCATCAATATGCCCCTAAAGCTATGGTTACTGATAGTTCACTTAAAAATAGGGTAAGGTTAAAATGAATATTTTATTGTAATTAGGATAGTTATAGTTTTAGAGATTGTAAATAATGCGAATGTCTTATTTCAGAGAAAAAATTGACAATTTATTCTTGGAGTGTGAGCAATATTTTTAGTTGTTTCTGTGCTAAATGAATCCTGCTTTTTATTGTTTCAATATTGGGATTTTTTAACGATCCGTTTTTATAAGTAATTTCAACGATTTCTTTTAACGAATAACCGGTAATATGAAGCAAAAATGCTTCTTTTAGTTTAAGATTAAGCTGATCTAAAGCTTTCACTATTTTATCGTTGTAGAAAGAACGATAGTTTTCGATGGAAACTTCTTTTTCGCTGGAATGACCTGATGTTGGATAGGATTCAGTGATTTCATCCATATCCTGATTGTCCTTTCTTTGAAATTTTTGGTATTTACAATTTAAATCATGGATCAGCCGTTTGGTCGAAATATGAATCCAGGTTTGTATAGATCGTTTGGGATCATATGTTTTGATATATTTATATAGATTTGTCAGTGCTTCTATATAATTATCTTCAAATTCTTGTTTGCAGCAGGAGTAGCGCCAGCATAAATATTTTACGAGTCTTTCATTGGAAGAAATGTAAGTGTTGTAAAGTTCATGTTTGATCTTTATATCTTCTTCCATTTTAATACAGTTTGATTTTTTAGGTCCTGTTTTCATGATTATCTATTTAGGATTTGAACATTGTATATAATGTATAAAATTAACAAAATATACGGATTATTTATATATTCTGCCTATATTTGTTAAAAGCGTTATGGAAAATAATTTGATTAAAAATTGTTATTGGAGAAGCTATGATGAAATGGATTAGTTCAACAGATATTGTTCACTGGGCGGATACAAGAGATTGTCAGGGAATGTTGCCTGAATTGATCAGAAGGTTAATCCGGGCGACTACTTCTTCAATAAATAAAATTAATTTTCCTTCCGGTGAAAATATACAGATGGGTGGTTGGGATGGTGTGCTGGAATTGGCTGAAGGAACGGAATATTTGCCGCAGGGATTGTCTGTATGGGAATTTGGAGCATCAAAGTCGGTAAAGGGTAAGGCTGATGG
>JAEXFF010000291.1 GCA_023400335.1 Bacteroidota bacterium | reverse complement strand
GGTATGCGCTGGATAGTATGACTACGCCTGTTGTCTGGATTGCCGGAGGAACGGATAAAGGAAACGATTATACAGTACTTTACGATTTGGTGAAACAAAAGGTGAAAGCTTTGGTATGCATGGGTGTGGATAACCGGAAACTGATTGAAAATTTTTCCGGGATTTGTCCGGTGGCAGATACCCATAGTCTGGATGAGGCATTGGCAGAAGCCCGGAAATATGCCGGCAAAGGAGATACCGTCCTGTTGTCTCCCTGTTGTGCCAGCTTTGACTTATTCCAGAATTATGAACAGAGAGGGTCACTTTTTAAGGAGAAAGTAAGGCATTTGAAGTAGGCAATGCTTCGTCAGGCCTGTGAGGTATACATTTAATCCATTAACTACTCGTACTATGTTCAAAGGAAAATTAAAGTTGGATTTCAAAGGGGATAAAGTACTTTGGTACGTCATTATCATTCTGATGCTTGCTTCTGTCATGGTCGTATATTCCTCTACGGGGCGGCTGGCTTACCGGGAAAAGGACGGTAATACCAGTTTCTATCTGATCAAGCAGCTTATCCTGATGCTGGGCTGTATAGGAGTCATTATCGGCTTACAGTCCGTTCATTACAAGTATTTCCTTACTTTTTCAAAAGTGGTGCTGGGAATGTCTTTTATTTTTTTGTTGTGGGCAAAGTTTGCCGGTACGAATTTAAATGATGCCGACCGCTGGATTCCGTTGCCTTTGGGTTTATCGTTTCAGCCTTCGGAACTGGCTAAATTGGGAATTATTATGTATACGGCCCGGGTTATTGCTTTTTATCAGACCGATAGGGGATGCAGCGACGAGGCTTTGAAAAGTGTATTGCTGTTTACAGGGCCTTTGATTTTCCTGATTTTTCTGGATAACTTTTCGACCTCTCTTTTATTGGGATTGATTTGTATGACGATGCTCTTCGTGGGGAGGTTGCGTTTAAAGCTGATTGCGATATCAATGGGAGCCTTAATTGGCTTGGTGGGAATTATTCTGGTTCTGGCATTCACCTTTCCTCAGTTTGAAAAAATAGGACGCGTTGCGACAATTAAAGGGCGGGTAACAAATTTCTTTTCTGGGGTAAAAGAGAATGACAAAGAAGGTTATTCTTATCAGTCCGATCAGGCTAAGATTGCTGTGGCAAAAGGAGGATTAATGGGAGTAGGGCCCGGGAATAGCGAGCAGCGGAATTTCTTACCTCATCCTTATTCCGATTTTATTTTTGCAATAATAATAGAAGAATACGGATTGCTGGGAGGAGGACTGATGCTGTTGTTGTATCTGATTATTTTATACCGGATCGGGGTGATTGTAAAACGGTGTACCCGTACTTTTCCCGCTTTACTGGTGACAGGTCTGGGGTTGAGTATTGTTTTTCAGGCTTTTGTCAATATGGGAGTTTGTGTGGGTCTGTTTCCGGTAACGGGGCAGCCCTTACCTCTGGTCAGCATGGGAGGGACTTCATTATTATTTACGAGTGCCGCTTTCGGGATGATTTTGAGCGTAAGTCATACTTTTCAGGGAGAGGGAGAAGTGGTAGAGGAAGCAGAAGCAGAAATAGGGGAAACGGAAACGACTGAACCGGAAGAAGTTTTAGAAAATTTAAGCAGATAAGATATGAAGAGAATTATAATCAGTGGAGGCGGAACGGGAGGTCATATTTTCCCGGCCTTATCGATTGCAAATGCATTGAAACGTCTGGATAAAGATGTTGAAATTTTATTTGTGGGGGCAGAGGGGAAAATGGAAATGGAAAAAGTGCCGGAAGCCGGATTCCCGATTGAAGGATTACCGGTAAGGGGGTTGCAGAGACGGTTGACCTGGCAAAATATAAAGGTGTTGATTAATTTATACAAGAGTTTGCGGAAAGCGAAAAAAATTATAAAACGGTTTCGGCCGGATGTGGTGGTAGGAGTGGGGGGATATGCCAGCGGTCCTGTAGGACGGGTGGCTTCTAAAGCCGGTATTCCGTTGGTGTTGCAGGAACAGAATTCCTATGCCGGAGTCACAAATAAATTGTTGGCCGGAAAAGCCAGAAAAATATGTGTTGCTTATGACGGAATGGAGCGTTTTTTCGACAAAGGGAGGATTGTCTTTACCGGGAATCCGGTGCGGAAAGATTTGTTGATGGCCGGGGAATTGCGTCGGGAAGGAATTGCGTATTATAAATTGGATCCGGGAAAAAAGACAGTTTTAATTACCGGGGGAAGCTTAGGGGCCGGGATGATTAATAAGGCAGTGCAGGAGAATTTGCCGTCTATCGGGAATTGGAAAGATGTACAGGTTTTATGGCAGTGCGGGGGATATTATTATGAAAAGTTAAGGCAGGAATTAAAAGATAAATTACCGGCTAATGTAGTACTTACGGCTTTTCTGAAGCGGATGGATTTGGCTTATGCCTGTGCGGATATTGTAATCGCCCGGGCAGGAGCAGGAACAATTTCCGAATTGTGTTTACTGAAGAAAACGGCTGTTTTAATACCTTCTCCGAATGTTGCGGAAGATCATCAGACAAAAAATGCGATGGCTTTGGTAAACAAACAGGCGGCGGTAGCGATTAAAGATGCTGAAGCCGGGAAACAGTTAATTCCTGTATTGACGGAATTATTGGAAGACGAACAAAAGCGGAAAGAATTGTCGCAAAATATTGCCCGGTTGGCGATAGAGGATTCGGATCTGAAAATTGCGCAGGAGATATTGAAGCTAATAGGCGAAAAAAGATGATTTATATACATAAGTAAAAGGGAAGAGGTATGGCAAGTATATTGGAAAATATTGAGAATGTCTATTTTGTGGGAATCGGGGGGATTGGCATGAGTGCATTAGCGAGGTATTTTAAAGCTATTGGCTGCCATGTCGGCGGTTATGACCGTACGCCTTCAGCCTTAACTGAAAAGATGAAACAGAGGGAGGGGATTGAAGTCAATTATCAGGATGAGGAGAGTGAAATCGAAGGCCGGTATCGTGATAAAGCCAGGACATTAGTAGTTTATACTCCGGCTATTCCACCGGATAATAAACAATTAACCTATTTCAGGAGTAAGGGCTATTCTTTACACAAACGTTCAGAGGTTTTGGGATTGTTGTCGCGTACAGGCAAGGCCTTGTGTGTGGCCGGAACACATGGAAAAACCACCACTACTACCTTACTGGCTTTTCTGCTGAAGAATTCCCGGGTAGGCTGTAATGCTTTCCTGGGCGGTATTTCCATGAATTTCGGATCCAATTTATTGATAGATACTCATTCCGAGTACATTGTTGTAGAAGCGGATGAATTTGACCGTTCTTTTTTGCACCTTTCTCCTTATATAGCTGCGATTACGGCTATGGATGAGGATCATTTGGATATTTACGGGGATAAAGCAAATTTAATAGAAGCCTTTGAGGAGTTTGCAGAAAGAACCAGGGAAGGGGGAAAAATCCTTTTGAAAAAAGGTTTACAACTGGAACGTTCACAGGTGGATGGATATTATGCTGTCGGACAGATAACAGATAATTATTCCGATCATTTACGGGTACAGAGGAGTCAATATGTTTTTGATTACCACGGGCAGAAGGCTGAAATAAAAGATCTGGTATTGGGGATTCCGGGACGTATGAATGTTGAGAATGCGACATTAGCTATTACCATGGCTTTAGAAGCTGGTGTCCAGCCCGAAGAGATACGGAAAGCCTTACCGGAATTCCGGGGCGTATTGAGGCGTTTTAATATACATACCTTCGGGAGAGTGATGTATATAGACGATTACGCTCATCATCCCCGGGAAATAGAAGCTGCCTTGAAGGCTGTACGGGAGATGTGGCCGGAGAAAAAGCTGACGGTCGCTTTTCAGCCTCATTTATATTCCCGTACGCGTGATTTCCAGTCGGAATTTGCCCATAGTTTAAATATTGCAGATCAGGTGATTTTATTAGACATCTATCCGGCCAGGGAATTACCTGTACCGGGAATAACTTCCGGCATTATTTTAAATAAACTTAACGTACCGGCTTGTATCGTCCCTAGGGAAGAATTTCCTAAATTTGTGGGTCAGCAT
>JAEXFF010000200.1 GCA_023400335.1 Bacteroidota bacterium | reverse complement strand
ATTCAATTGTAATCTGACCCATAATGACGGTTTACTGGCCAATTGGATCGCGTGTAAGGAAAATATCTCTTACGATAAAGCCATAAAGCAAATCGAATTCTTTTGCGAGGACTTAAAAATACGCCTCAATCAACGGGAAAGAATAAACTTTGAGGGAATTGGTAGTTTTTATACAGACCGCCGTTTTCATATTTTATTCGAACCGTCAGAAAAGAATTTTCTGTTTCCAGTGCTGGGCATGGAAAAAATAGAAGTACTTAAACGGACTTCCCGCATCAAAAGGATTCGTCAGGTTGAGCTCTCTTCGGTACCCGTTTCTCCCGATTATATTAATACAGAATCCGGGAATTGGATACAACGTTCCCTGAAATACGGGATTGCTGCTGCTGTAATTGCCGGTCTCGTTGTCATCACTCAAATCGGGACAACTCCATTCAAGAAGACGAAAGACAACACATTTATTGCCAATACCTCTGCAGTACAATCCATACCGTCTGTTTCCGGTCCGGAAGGTTCTCCTATGCAAGCGAACAGGATTAAAATTTCTCCCGATTATGATTATGTCTCCTACGACCCGCTCGTAGATGCAGACCTTTGAAAGATTCTTTAGGGGCCATCGCGCCGGCTAAAATAATAATCTTCCTGCACAGCATTCCTTACCTGTCCATCCATTTTTTAAAAGCTGCCACCCGCTCTCTACTGACCAGGATATCCTCTTTCCCTTCCCAAGCTTGAAGTATAATCTTCAGTCTTTTCGGGGAATAGGCAACCACATCCTAAATAGCATTAAAATTAACGATGAAATTTCTGTTTACCTTTAAAACAAACCGGATAATCTTCAAAAATAAAACTCTGTACCCCGGTATTCCGCCTTTCCTCAAACGGTAACCTTTATTTCGAAATAAAGCAACTTCCTTACTTTTTGCTGATATTTATTAAAGCATTTATGACACAAAAAAGAATATAAAGGGGAATAATGAATAGAATAACAGCTAAACCACCTATTAAAGCTATCACCATTAAAGTCAGAAAATAAAGATACCTGATTTTATTTTCCTGCCATCCGAAACCGGAAATCTTTAGTGAAAACATGGGCAATTCACTAATCAGTAATAAGGACAGAATAACGATACAAGCAACCAAAACCCCTATATTTCCAAAAAATGCAGTATATATTTCCGGTAAATAACGGGATGCAAAAATCAAGGCCACCCAAAATAAGGCATGAGCCGGTACAGGCATCCCAATAAAAGAACGGGTCTGACGGGTATCTAAATTAAATTTAGCCAATCTAAAGGCAGAAAAAAAAGGAATGAGCACAGGAGAAAAAAGAATAAGCAGCTGCCCTATACTTCCTCCGGAAAGGCTCGCTTCTCCTCCTGCAAAAACAATATTCCGTAAAAGCAGATGCGCTAAAAAAGCAGGCGCCACTCCGAAACTAATCACATCTGCCAAAGAATCCAATTCCTTACCCATTTCCGATTTAACATGTAACAAACGAGCTACCAAACCATCGAAAAAATCGAAAATCATCCCTAACAAAATAAAAGCTGCCGCTAATTCAGGATAACCATACATTACCATAAATATTGCTATACTACCGGATATTACGTTCAAACCTGTAATTAAATTAGGTATATGTTTTTTCATATTCGTTCCTCTATTTGTATTTTCTATGTCGTTACCAACTGTATTCAATTGTCTGGAAACAAATCTCCAGTTATTTCCTTTATAAATTTACCGCTGACAAGTATACGAAAATAATTTTTTCTTTTCCTAGCGTTTCTCAAAGGATTTGACACCTATTTTTCCTGTTTGTCTTTTTTGTCCCGGTTCTTTTCCATTTTAACTTTCAAACGCGACTTTCTTTTTTTTAATGTGTCAGGAGTGATAAATAAAACTTTGGCTATCGCTTTATTACTGACTCCTAACTTCATTAAAATCAATAATAAAATTTCCTGAGTAGAAATATCTGAACGATTATTCAGCAAATTGTCAATGTAATCTTTTTGATCTTTACGCAGAATATCCAGCAAATTTTGAAAGTAAGCTTCTCTGTTTTTCTTATTTAATTCCTGATAATTCTGATAAAATACAGGCATACGGCTCTCCACATCCGATTCTTTCAGCAAGGCATCCAACTGCTCCATGTAATCTGCATTAGCTAATTTTATCAAATCTTCCGCTGTCAAACGTAAAAAGGGAATAAGATTTTCAGTAACTAACGTTCTTTCAGGTCCGGCAGGTGCATGTACCCTCCGGTATAGCCACCATACCACGACTAAGGCTGTCAAAACAATTACACCTATGATAATAAATTGAAATAACATAATCGTTTTTCTAGGATTTAAAAGGTAAACTTATAAAGAATCTACTACTAAACACATCATTTTATAAAATAAAAAATATGGGTAAAGTTTTCCTACAAAGAGCGCACCCACCTGAAAAGAAAATAATCATTCTATTTATATGTCTCTAAAGTGATTATAAATTCTGTTCCGATTTCCAGACTCTTAAACTCAATAGTACCTTCCATACTTTCCATAATCCGACGGGAAATGGCTAATCCAAGTCCCATTCCACTGGTTTTAGTTGTAAAATTCGGTTCGAAAATTTTATTTCTCAGTTCATCGGGAATGCCACAACCGTTATCTTTAATACGGATGACAACATTTTTTTCCTTACGGGAAACATCGACTTCAATTTTTCCGGCTCTTCCTTCCGGAATACTCTGTACAGCATTCTTCAACACATTGATAATCACTCTGTAGACCTGTCCTTTATCGGCACAAACCTGAATATGAGGCTCAATGGCATAACTCAGATCATCCACATTTTTCGCAAACAACAGAACAGCACGATTAGTCATCTCACTAATGTCAAACACTTCCCTTTGGGATACGGGCATTTTCGCGAAATCTGAAAAAGCAGAGGCAATTGAAGCCATATGGTCGATTTGTTCTATTAATATTGTCGAAATATCTTTGAACCTTCGTTTGAATTCCTGGGGATCCTCTACTTGTAAAGAACGTTGCATAAATTGAATATTCAATTTCATAGGAGTAAGAGGATTCTTGATCTCATGAGCGATCTGACGGGCCATTTCACGCCATGCACTCTCCCGTTCAGACCTGGCCAGCTGATTTATATTGTCTTCCAGTTTTTCAACCATATTATTATACTCCCTCACCAGTCTTCCGACCTCGTCCTGCCGTTCGTAATCAATTTTTTCATTTTTCCCCCCGATGCGCATCTCTTTCAGCTTATCATTTACTAACTGCAACGGTTTGGTTACCCTTTCGGCAACAATTCCCGAGAGGATAAATGCCAATACCATAACGACAATGGCAATATTAATAGCAATAATCACCATAATCACAATATCCATATTCAACTCATCGTTTTGAGTAAAATAAGGAACATGAATCACATACGATTTCCCATTCTCCAACACTAACGGCATATAAACAGACATATAATCCAACTCTCCGATATGTCCTTTGCCGACGTAACTCATAGCCCCTTGGCCCACAATACTTTTCAAGGCCTTAGCGTCTATCAGATAACCGTTAAAACCGGTACTGAAAATTTCCGGACGGGAAGTTGCTACTAACATGCCCTGCTGAGAATAAATGTTAATATCAATCTTCAATACTTCCGATAACTCCACCAATACATCCATAATCTCAGGACATTCCAGATACTCCACACATTCCAGGCGCTCCAGTTCTTTATTGATAAACTTCAAAAATTCCATGGCTTTGGAATTATGCCGCTTTTCAAAACTTTTTGTATTCAAAGAAATAGACAAAGTTGTCAGAATTACGAATAAGCCGAATATCAAAGAAATAATACTGTTTTTGATTTTGGCCTTTAGGGTTCCCCTCCTGTAATTCAAAGGATAATTCCGTCGGAAAAACAGCCCATAAGAGGAAAGGAGGATACAAATAAAAAAAGCATACAATACATTGACATAATACAAAGAAAATATACTATCAGAAAGACTCATTACCAACACACAATCTTTATCCACAGGTATAATCATATGAGAATAATCGTCCTTTTCGACAATCTCTATATTTCCACTGTATTCCCCGAAAAAATCTAAGGATTTGTAATAATTAAATTCTCCCGAAGAATATATCAGTTGCCTGCTCTTATATTTAGCATAAGAATAGGGATAGGCAATATTTTCACCTTCTATTGATTTACGGGATAAAATTTGAGGATACCCCGCTCCTTCGCTATCTTTGGTGGAATCAAAACGCAAATATAAAACGACATCCCCAAACACAAACCGGCCGATATAAGATACAAAGCCATCAAATACCGTGATAGCATAAAAATCCGAATGCTCTATCTGAATACAATGATTTGAAATCAATTCATTGAAATATTCCCGGCAACTGTATAAAATTTTATCCGGTTCTAACCACAAACTATCGTACTCCCGGCACAAGGTAATTTCGGATATATAATTGTAACCCTTTAAGTCTAACAGATCGTCTGTCAAACACATCTTTAAAAATTCCTCGTTATAATTTGCAACAAAATCTGCAATAATCTCCGAATCATTAATTTGAGCACTGATTTCAATTAATTTGTTTTCAAAATTATAATCCCGTTCCTCTATCAATTCCGTTGCATATCCCGCTCTTTGGGTCAACTCCCGATACTGTTCATATTTTTTTGCCACCAATACCAGGTAAATAGACAGTAAAGCCATAATAAGCAGATACACGCTCCGCTGTACATCCCTTTTCACCCAATACCGGTTTAAAATAAGCAAAACATATAAAAACAATAAAAACAAGCATCCCCACCCATTTATGTAGGCATCTGCCCCGAAACAACATAAAGCTAAAAAGCCCAGAATACCTACGCTTATGCACAGAACAATCTTCATGGGAAGCAAGGCCTTGATCATACTGACAGACCCGTCTACAATAATGATCAAACCCAACCCTCCCATGATAAGCGATACAAAAGCCAATACAGAAGCGCTCCCTACATTTACAACCCGGGCAATATTCATATGCACATCTGTCGTCTCGATCAAAGAACCGATGGAATAATTTAAAAAGAGAATATAGAAAAAAGCAAAAACTAAAAAGCCGCAAAAGATCTTATACCGGAAACGTTTCAACTGTACACTCTGATAGTTGACTTTTAAATTGGCAAAAGTGATATACAAAACCTGAACAATCGAAAAAGCCGACATTACCAAATCCCCAATCGAGTAAACCAATCCACCCTGAATGATGCTTTTATCAAATACAGGAAGCCGGTAGAGAGAAGCCGGCACTTCATTCATAAGCATAACATACCGTAATCCCCATAAAAAGAGAATAAACCCAAGGATGTATATAATTTGTATCCGGAAAGAAGCGGCCGAAGCTAATAACTGATCATAGATATAAAAAAGGCTCAAAAAAAACAATAAATAACATACGATAAAGATATAATTCACGGAACGGTCTTTAAAATCTTCATTATGTTCAATATAAAAAAGCTTCTCCCCTTCTTTATTGACAATGACAGGTTCTTCATCAGCGGCAAAACGCTTGACACTAATATTATCAGCATTTTCCCTTCCCACCCCCAAAAATTTTCCGAATTGGTTTTTTACATATTTATTTTTATAAGGATAACTGTCCATAATATGCAAAAGCGCAAAATACTCCGAATTCCCGTATGTCTTTTTCCGTACCTCGTAAAAAGCATTGTTGATTTTTAAAAAATTTTCATTCGTATTTAACACCTCATACAAACCATCCATCCCTACAATTTCATTTGTCCAGAAAAAAATCTTTTTATCTTTAAATCCGACAAATATTAAATCTTCATCCCAGTTATATTCATTAATGTCTACAGTATCTTTAAATTGTAAAAGCATTTCATCCGCTTCCGTTTCCTTTTGATGTAAGCGCTTTTCAAAATGTCCGGCCCAACTGTCCATGTGCTGACGATCAAAGATATATTCCCACGAGACAACCCCTAGTAAAAGAATGATCCCGGCAGTAAAAACGAATAATGCTCTTTTCATGTATTTCTTACTTACAAATTTTACCCTTCTTAAAGATGATGATAGGGCTCTCCTTTCCAGATTGTCATGGCCCGGTACAATTGTTCTATAAATATCATTCTGACCATTTGATGGGAAAATGTCATTTTAGACAAAGAAATTTTATCGTTTCCACGTTCATAAATTTTTTCTGCAAATCCATAAGGCCCCCCTATTATAAAAACCATCCGTTTTATTCCAGCCTGCATTTTCTGTGCCACGTAAGCAGAAAATTCCACCGAACTGAATTGTTTTCCTCTTTCGTCCAGCAAGACGACAAAGTCACCGGCCTGCAATTGTTCCTTTATCAATTCCCCTTCTTTCTCTTTTTGTATCCCCTCAATCATATGTTTACTGTTTTTTATATCCGGCAACACCTTCATTTCATAATTCACATATTTGCCCATCCGTTTCTCATATTCTTCGATTCCCGCCCGAATATAAGCCGCATCAGTCTTTCCGATCACCAATAAACAAATCTTCATATTCCTTCTGCTAATCCACGTTCCACCTGTATTTCTATAGAAATTCACTCATTTTCTATTCATTGCGAACGAAAGTAACATTTTTTTCTTACATCCTTTGCAAAAAACCGGATTTTATCCCTATATTTGCACCCGTTAAAGAGTGAAATCCTTAACACACGTGAGTGTAGGTCCCATAGCTCAGCTGGTTAGAGCACCTGACTCATAATCAGGGGGTCCTTGGTTCAAGCCCAAGTGGGACCACTTTTTAGCGAAAAAGAGTTGTATTTTATGCAGCTCTTTTTTTGGTCTATACACGTCACTATTCTTTATTCTTCTTCTTTTGATGTTTTCCATAGCAATGAGATTTTTGTTAGACATTTGATCGACTTCTATAAATATACAAAATAAGTAGCTTATCAATTTCTTCTGACGGTATAGCGCTAAGGTACGTTTAGTCACGCATAGTAATTCACATATATCTTGGTTATCCAATAAAGTATCGCCATCCAGGCATTGTTTCAACATGTTCATTTGTTCTAACGTCTTTTCTATTTTGTCAAAACGTTCTATTATCTATGAAAACATCTTATAGATGGTTTTAATATTCATCTGTATCCTAACCATTCTGTTTTTAGTGTAACTAATTGATTTCTCATAAATTATTGCGCAACAGGGTGTATAAAACAAAGACCAAAGGCAATACCCAAAATTAGGTTTTATAAAAAATTTACTATATTTATTTAATTATCAATAACTTATAAAACAGACATTCGGAGTGCACTGAAAAAAATATATTGTAAAATGCAAGCTTTACTTTCAAAATGCCTATACTTTTTGCATGCAACCAATTTGTTATATCCCTATAAATGTTATTCTTAAACTAAATCTTCTATTGTTAAATGAAATTGATTATTTTTGATATTCACAATCCATAAGTAAAATTTCATGAAAGAGTTCGCTGAATCATATATGCCTTTTATGAGGGATTTTTTATTAATAATATCCGGAGTAGGGCAAAATTTATCATCCATACTCCAGGACGACAATAACAAGAAGATGCGATATATTATTGGCTTTGATTTGTTACAACGCATTAATGTCAATTTAGAAGCTGTTTTATACGGTTTTGACAGATTATTTGTAACTCAGAAGATGTCGTTTAAAATACCAGTAGATTTGAGTCTACGAACTGCTACAGGCGATTGCATTACAGCTTTATATTTATTGTCTTTGACTGACGATATTCTGGAAGAAGAAATTGCTGTCATAAACAGAGATTTTGTGAAGTTCTTATCTATCGTCTTAAAAATACGACATGAATTCAGTGAAAGATTTTTCCCTCCCAACCCAGGGGGTACAGAACAAGAATACTTTGATAAATATTATTCGATGTACCAGGATTATTTAGAGAATGTCAAAGGTACCCCTTGGAAGGTCAAATCATTTAAAACGCTAAGATCAGAAGTTAATCCTTTTAGCGAAAGATTAACAATCGAATCAATGTATCAATATTTAAAAAATAATGAGGATCAGGACTTGAAGGATTCAGCTACCCTTTATATGCATTATCGTGTTCTTTCTCAAACAGAACATTACTCATTTTTAGGGCGTTCTGCCAAAAAAATTGAAATTATGGATATTTATAAAGAAACGATTTTTACAATTGTGTTTGCTATTCAAAAGTTAGTCGAATATCTTCCCTTGCTTGATAAGAAGATTTGCGGTAAATTGAATACGCTGGATCTTCTCAATTACTTTCCTACTCCCCCCAAATTATAAGAAACAAAAATCAAGTCCCATAACAATACACTGGATGTTACTTTAAACTGTATTTTTTCATTTTACGGTATAAAGTTGCCTGATCAATGTTTAGTAACTCAACAGTACGTTTACGATGCCTTCCGGTAGCCTCCAGAGCCTTGATAATTGCAACTTTTTCTTTCTGTTTATCTTTTAAGCGGAGAGTTACCGGATTCAAATCCATGTCTTTGCCGGTTAAGTTTATATCCAAACATTCCACATCCAGCAATGGTTGTCTAGTAATCAATACCGCGCGTTTAATTTTGTTTTGTAATTCACGTACATTTCCTAGCCAATTATATACAAGCAAATGGTGTTTTGCATCGTCAGTAAAACCTGAGGTTTCTCGCCGAAGTTCCTGGGAATAATGTTCACGAAAAAACTCGCAAAGTGGCAGGATATCCTCGGCACAATCCCGAAGCGGAGGAATATCCATGGTAAATTCGTTCAGGCGATGATACAGGCCTTCCCTGAAACGCCTTTCTTCGATAGCTTTTTCGATATTTTCGTTAGTGGCAGCAACAATTCGCACATCACAAGCTATTTTCCTTCTGCCTCCTAAAGGACGGCAATGGTGTTCCTGTAAAGCCCGTAATAAAAGTACCTGTACTTCGTATTGAAGAAACAGATTCTACCTGTCAATTTCTCCGTTCCAACCAATTCCGTAACAAGTGGGATAGAACAAGATCATCTTCGACAATAAGGATTTTATTCGTATTCCCTCCCTCTTTTTTCTGCTTGTTCTATTAACTTCTCTCCAATTTACAAGACTGTTTAGGCGGCACTACATATTGGTTCGTCGATAATTTCAGTAGCGGATAATTTTTGATACAAATCTTTTAGCGGGATATCTATGGCTAACACTTCCCATAAAGGCGAAATTTGATGTATAATTCCGATCACTATTTCACGGTCACCTTTTTCCTGCCCTTTTGCAAATTAGTACAACCGACGCTCTGATCCCAGAGATCACCAAATTTCTGACCTTGACAGGTCTTCTGACTTGCTTCATCTCCTGACGTCCTTCCCGTTCGTGTATAAACAGTGGTGTGAGTATTGTCCGAAGACTTTTGAAAAGCATACAGCAGCGGGTCTGTTCTGGATTCACACCTGATTCCCTTTTCACCGCCCGTTACGAAAATAACAGGCAGCACCAAAATTGACGGTATAAGTATAAAAAAGATATGAGTTTTAATACAAAGGAGTGTAAAATACACAAAGATAATTTTTACTAACCGATTACTTCAAAAATCCGTCAGGGTATATTTGAATTCAACCAATTGGATTTATCCGTTACAAAGGCAACAAAAGCCGCTATATGTCGAGCGATTTTGTTTGACTTTTAAAACATTTGGAAGTATAAAGTCGACAAATTGAGATATCATATACATAAAAAAACAACCAAAATTCACTTATTAGGCAAATAAATTCAAACATATACAAAATAAAGTTTTACAAAATATTTTATAATAACCTTATTATCAATACAAATTATATTTTATATCCATAAAATATTTTCTAAAATAAAAACTATTTAATTCATCCTGTTGTTTTTATTTTTACATTTGCATCAGATATAAATATCCAAACATAACAAAAATAGAAACAGATGGAAACAATTTATCCTTTTTGGAAGATCGTAAAGCGCAATGGCGAAATTTGTGATTTTAAGCCGGAAAAAATAGAACAGGCTATATTTAAAGCGATGCGAGCTTCCGGACACCCGAATCGGAAAACAGCTCACTCGATTACACTGCAGATATTGGAACGTTTGACTAAGGATATATCGGCGGATAAAATTGCCCATGTCGAGCAGGTTCAAGATTTGGTAGAGCAAGTATTATTTCAGCATGGAGATTTCGAATTGATGAAACTTTATTTACTCTACCGGAAACAACACGAACAAATCCGTAATTCGAAAACCTGGCTTTCGAACATCGAAGTCATGGACGATTATTTAACACTTAGTGACTGGCGGGTAAAGGAAAGTGCAAACTCATCTTATTCGCTGCAAGGATTAAACCAACACATTTCGACCCAAATCACTTCCAATTACTGGCTTTCCAAACTCTATCCCGAACGGATAGCCGAAATGCATAAGAAAGGTGATTTACATATCCACGATCTTGGTTTTCTGAGTGTCTACTGTGTCGGCTGGGATCTCAAAGACTTGCTGACTGTAGGTTTTCGCGGAGTGGAAGGGAAAGCACAAAGTAGTCCAGCCAGGCATTTTCGGACAGCCCTGGGACAGGTCGTAAATTTTTTCTATACGATGCAAGGAGAAGCAGCCGGCGCTCAAGCATTTTCTAATTTCGACACTTTTCTCGCCCCTTATATTCGTTTCGACGGACTTGAATACAAACAAGTAAAACAGGCATTGCAAGAATTT
>JAEXFF010000112.1 GCA_023400335.1 Bacteroidota bacterium | reverse complement strand
ACTGACAACCGATCCTTTCCAGCAAAACAAATTCTCTTTTACCCTGACGAAGCCGTCCCCGGAATAAAAACGGCGGGAATTCTGCAGGAGGGGAGGACTGCGGATCTTTAAAAAAGACTGCGGGATTTACCTTTTGTTCCGGTTTTTCTTCTTGTTCCGTAAACCGTTTCCCCAGAAAAGGATCAGGATAATCTGCCAGAAGGCTGTCTGCACTACTGAGCTGCAGGTGTACAGCCGGAACAAAACCTTCCTTTCCTTCAGCCGGCGCTCGCATAGGGAGCAGCAAACGCCAGATGATTATCCCCCATACGATCAGTGCAACAAAAATCAAAAACAAAGTAAACTTCTTATTTTTCATAGCTCTGTCCCTCCCTCCCCCAGCGGAATAATGCTGAAAAATGAAAGGGTATCCAGGGATTCATAAGCGGAATTAAGTCCCCTGACCGTCCATTCGTATTCCCCTTCCGGTAAATCCAGTGAAAAACGGCAAGTTTCCACTACCGTATCGAGCAGGTAGCTTTCAATCCATTTAAAAGCTGGAGAGACAACAATCAGTCTGTAATCCGATGCCCCTTTCATCGGGTTCCATACAAAAGTGAGGGAAGTCCGGGTTGTCACCAAACCGGAAGGAGGAGCTATCACCTCTACCTGCCTGCAACTGATATTTTTCTCAAAAATATCCTCACAGGCACAGATTCCCAGACAAATCAATAACAAGCATTTCTTTTTCATGTGTTTATATGTTTCCTTTTTAAATCCCAGCTTTTATTTACTCTTTTTCCCCAATTGCATGACAATCAACCGCAACCGCAACTGGGGAGGATCTTTCTGATTTTCCCGATACAACTGAAAATCTGCGGAGATAATTTTCACGGCAGAATACCGCTTTTCCATTTCATAAACCGAACGCACCAAAGGGATATAGCTTCCTGATAACAGCAATTCTCCCGTATACAATGCAAAACCGCTTTCTTCCTGTGCCAGAAAAGGAGTAAACCCGATAACTACAATCTTCCTTTTCCGGAAATCTGCAGCCATTACCTCCAGTAAACGCCCGTCCGGTAATAACAAGTCCTGAGAAGTATCAGTCCAATCCGTCGATTGCCGTATCAAACCTTTTGCGGGAATTTGCTCTAACCGTTTTTTCACAGAAGTATAATTACCCCATAAATCCACTGTCCTGCGAAGTCCCCATCCCCACACCACCAGAGGCATAACCAAAAGCAAGGCTCCTAATTTTAATATTCCCGTATATTTTTTATCCATTCCCTCTTCTTTTCAGTTCCACTTCCACTTCAAACCGATATGTTTTACTGTCTTTTACCCGGCTCATCCGGGTAAGCTTCACTTCCTTACAAAAAGATTCCCTGGACAACTGTTTACACAACTGATTAATCTGCACCGGCTGAAATGTCTCTCCTTTCAGAAGTATAATGTCTGAATCTGTCAGCGGTAACTTACCATTTTTCATTTTTTCCGTAAGGGGGGCCAGGGTCAAAGCGGATAAATTCACCGCTTCCGGAACACAATGCGCCAAACGGTCGAACAATATCGCGCATCCCTCCATTCCCCTTTCCCGGATTTTTCCCGTTAATTCCCGCATGCGTTCGGACTCCTGATTCCTGCCTCTTTGCAATTGTTGCCGTTCAGTCAATAACTGTTGTAATTCCCGGCAATGTTCTTCCAACCCGGAAGCAACGAAAAAATTCAGCATCAATAACCCCAGGCAGATTCCTAAAACGGGTAATTTCAAACGCCGGAACATCCGGTTTGCCAAGCGTTGCCCGCCTTCATCCGGTTGAAACAACCGTTTCAGGCTCAATTCCTGTTCCCGTAAAGCCTTTACTGTAGCTGAAAATCCAGAGGCGGAAGAGAGAAAGTCTGTTTCTTTCCCTTCAAAAAAACGTATTCCATCCACCTTTACTCCCTGCTGTGTCTGTAAAAAATGATCCAGCTTTTCTCTCCGCATAAATTTCAGGACAACCCGGTCCTCTCCCAGGTCTTTCCGTTCATATAACAAATCCGCATTTTCGGTAATCCGGCGCATTCCCTCTTCTTCTGTCCGGTATTCCTTTTTAAGTATCCCCTCTCCGCTAACCAAAATAAACAAAGGCCAATCTGTCCGGATCCGCCCTGTTTCCACAGGTATATATTTCCCTTTCTTCCAAACGAACAAAGTAGTCTGTAAATCCTCTGCAGGTCCTGCCCAGGCCCGGACAACCTGCACTTTCCCAATTAATATTTCAGGTAATTTCATTTTTGATTCCGATTATTGAATTTCCAAAACATGCTTTTTCCCGCTAAAGCACAGTAGGTTTAATAAAAATATTCAGTTTCTGACTGACCTTATTATTTTTGGTAGATCCGAACAACCATTTCAATACCGGAATACGGCTGATAAAAGGCAAACCCCGGCTAGTCCGTTCCCGGCTGTTCCGTTCAATTCCTCCCAGCAATACCATTTCACCGTCTTTCACCCGGATCAGGGACTTAAAACTCCGGGTAGCCGTAGTGGGTGGTGCATCTTTTTCTTCTTTCCCGGTGAATTCACTCTGCTCAATCTCCACTTCCAGTGTTATATTATTATCCTGCCCGACATAAGGCACTATCCGTAGACTCAAATTAGCATCTATACTCTTCCAGGTATAAGAATCGCTCTGAATGGGATTCTGGGTACCAATAATATTACTGGCGACCTCTTTATAATGGCGTGTCTCTCCGCTTTTCAAAGTCGCCTCATGTCCATTCAAAGTAGAAAGCTTAGGCGTAGACCGCAATTCAATATCTCCGGCCTCTTCCAGAAATTTCAGATTCATATAAAAGTCCGGAGTAACCCTTCCGAGATTAATGGAACCAAAACCATTGAAACTGTTAATCAATTTATTAATGGAGGCTGCATTTAATTTCATATCGATTCCGGCTGAAAGTGTTCCGGAAGTAGCAGACGGAGCATTTCCCAGTCCGGCCTCTATACCGGCTTCCCGTATAGTACTCTTTGTCACGTCGGCAATAATCACGTCGATTGTAATCAAGGGAATCCGTTTGTCTACAGTCTCCAGGAAGCGGCATATTGCCGAAACTTTCCGGCTTTCACCACTGACAATCAAGCTGTTCAGATCCGGAAAGAGTTGTACTTGTACCTCTTTTTTCAAAGCCTCGGGAATCAATTCCGGTAAGGCAGCAGCAGCGCGGAAACGCAAAGGCATAACCCGGGTTGTCACCATTGCCCCCTCCTTCCCTTTATCTCCAAATACAAATACCCCATCGTACTC
>JAEXFF010000110.1 GCA_023400335.1 Bacteroidota bacterium | reverse complement strand
TCTAACAACAGTCCGGTAGCCCATCCCAAGAGGCTGGAACCTAAATAATACGTAAGTAAATAAATGGAGATCGTTACGGAACGTTTGGCTAAGTTGTATTCACTGACAATGCGGTTGCAGAGGACATGAATGACAAAGAAGTTAAAGGTAAAGATCGCTAATCCTAAGCCTACAGTGAGAAAACCGGGTATGTATAAGAGAAGGATGCTGGCAGCAGAAAGAAGGAGAATGCTTTTTAATACAGGTACAGGTAACCGGTGGCGGGTTAACCGGACAGTAGCCACGGAACCAAACATACCGAAAGTATACATCAGATAAATATAGTGAATGCTATATTCCGGAAAATTGAACGGAGGTTTGAGCAGATAGAAACCCATGTAATTATAAAGGCTGACAAATACGCCTAAGATTAATCCTCCGGTGAGGTAAAAAGGAACTAATGCTTTGGACGTAATCAACCGGGCATTGACGATAATGAGGGAATGAAGGCTTTCTTTTCTGGGGGAAAAATGAGTGGAGCGGGGACTGAACAGGAGGAACAGTAAAGCAAAGAGTGCACAGATCAGACCGATACTGACCGAAGCGATGCGCCATGACCAGACAGCTCCGATCCAGGAGGTAATAAAACGTCCGCTCATACCTCCCAATGCGTTTCCTGCAATGTAAAGGGCCATGATACGGGCTTTGTTCTTTTCGGACACTTCTTCGGCAATATAAGCCATAGATACCGACGTTGCTCCGGACAATAAGAAACCTTTGGCTGCACTTAGCAGAATTAATAACCAGAAAACCGGAGAGAAAGAGGCAGCTACCGAAAAGACGGAAGAGGTTAACAGGCCCATACTGATCAGTTTTTTCCGGGGAATCCGGTCGGCGATAAACATTGTGGTTATTAGTCCAAATACCATCCCTAAGGTGGAGAAAGAGACGGCAAGGCTACTATGGCTGGCACTCAACAAAAATTCCCGGGCCAGGTCGGGTAATAGAGGTTGAAAGTAGTATAATTGGGCAAAACAGGAGAAACCGGACAAAAAGACACAGATTGAAATGAGGGTGTCTTTTCGGCTTTCCGGTAGATTTGAAATAGTGGTTGTATTCATTTTATCAGAAAAGATTGTACAAAAATACATTGGATTATCGGAAATTCCAATATAAATTTTGAGGTTAAAATATAGATAACCGGAACATCCCCCGTTTGATATAATACTGTCAATTATTCATGAAAAAAGGCAGGTTTTATGACAGTTGCAGGGATTGTTGTGGTAGTATGTGCTTTGTAGAGGTGGAGAAGCGGGCAGTTCAGCTATTTCTGTTGAAATAACCGATTACTCATAAGATCATGTCCTTGTTTTATGGATTAAAAAGGAGGATGTTATTAGGGGAGCAGCAGGTAATAAAAAACCGAAAGGCATGAAGAGAAAACACCGGGCTAATTATCTGACAACAGAATCTACGACTATTTCCGGGGGGAAAAAATAGAAAAAATCAGAAAAAAAAGTAACTTTACCAATAAAATATGTTGCAAGGAACAGTTTGTTTTTTCGTTTAGTATACCGATATGAAAATATTCGACAGGGAACGTGTCTGCACGTTTATCAGGGGATGTCGCTTGGGGGATTACCTGCGGCAGTTCAGTATAGTAGCCGGAGGCGTGATCGTTACTTTTTGGGGAAGTTCATTGATTACGGAGCATACCCTTCAAAAGCAGGTGCGTACGACCATGCGCCTGATGATATCGGAAATGCGGCATAATCTGGATGCCGTGCGGGGTATAGAGAAATTGACGGCAAAGGATGTGCATATGGCTTCATTGCTGTTGGATAATAATCTGGATCCTGCCTCTGTTCCGATAGATACCCTGAAGGCTTACATGAGTTTTTTTTCCAATATGTCGGAATTTAAGTATAAGCAGGATGCTCTGGAAGTGCTGAAAGGGTCTTCGCAGATGCAGTATATTGCCGATAAGCAGATGCTGCAGGATATTTTGCAGACCTACTACAGTCTGGCGAGTTTGCAGACTGATATCCAAAACTACTATGAGCTGAAATCGAAGGTCTTGTATGAAGCTATTTATTTTTCAAGTCGGTCGAAGGAAGAAGTGATCGAATTTCTGAATTACGATTATTCTGAGAATGTTGCTTTCCTGATGACACAACCCACTTTTCTCAGTTTTGTAATCAGTGTTCCGGGGTTTATTGATTGGTCAGAGATGGACCGTTTGGAAAAAAAATTAAGTGAACAGATTGAGTTTTTGGAAAAGATGTATTAAATGGAGCAATGATAGAATGGAGAATGTGGAGATATTTCATCATTGCCCTGCTTCTCCATTTACCGAATTGTGATGGGAACGCCGGGATACCGGGGGGCTTTATTCGTCCCTAAGTCAAGGAATACTTTTACCCGGGCCAGATATTCGCGGGTTTGAGTGCGGATACCTGTTGTTATTTTTACATCTCAAACGGGGAGATGTACTCAGCAATAAGCCAGCTTCACAGTAGGGGATAAGAGCGGGATCGTTATAAATTGCATTATTTGTGCTCGTTTTAATAATCGTATGGCAGAATGTAACGATAAAAAAACCTGTAAGAAAAATAATCGAGAGGCAGCGAAACCATCATTTCAAAAATCTCTTTTTCATAGCATTGAAATTACCGGAGTGACAAAGATAGGAATTTATAGAAACAGAGCAATAAAATGAAATAGAGGAAGTTTATTGCAGAAAATGGAAGAAGGGCAACATATCCCCGGGCTTAAATATGTTTTACCGGTTCCTCCTCTTTTACAGAAGATGAATACGAATCTTCTTACTAAACCCGGAAATGCAGGAATAAGGCAGAGTTGTAAACGGCTAACAGAGAAAAGAATATATGAGATATTTGTTGTGGTTGCCTGGTTCAGACTTAGGGGTGACTATAAAATAGTATCAATTTTTTCTTTCGAATGCTAAAATAACAAAGGTTTCTTTTGTTTTTTACATATATTCATTATATTTCGCTACCATTTTATCAGAAAATACGATAAACAGTAAAAAACTCAATTATGAAGTACAATGTCGGACATAGCCAGAAAGAGAGTCGTTTTGAGGTAGAATGCAACGGACAAACTGCTTTTTTAGAATATATGATTGCTGAAGGGATAATGGATATTCTTCATACAATTGTCCCGGCTGAGTTGGAAGGGAAAGGAATTGGTTCCGCTTTGGTGAAACAGGCTTTGGATTATGCAAGGGAAAACCATTTGAATGTCGTTCCTTCTTGTGCTTTTGCAGAGACGTATCTGATCCGGCATAAAGAATACGAGGATTTGCTGGTTCCTTAGTATATTTTAAGGAATTGAATTTGTCGTAGGTATGAAATTGCGGCACCGGGAGAGCAAATATCCGGATCCGCTTTGAGCAGAAATGTTTCTGAGTTTTATATCTCTAAAAGAAATGCCCTGCATTTTTCTAACAGGAGTACAGGGGAATAGGAAAGTTTGGCTTTTCTCAATCCGTGAATGCCCAGATCTTCTTCCCGGTTAATATATAGAAAAGAAGGCGGTATATGAGAAGCAAATTCCTGATTGATAACCGTATAAGCCCCATCGAAATTCGTATCTGCTTTTTCAATGTGTACACAAAATGTATCGTAATTGATGGGAGCACCATACGTAAATGCCACGATCTCCTGATTTATCCATAGAGCTCCCCCTGAAAGCCCTAAGGTTACAAAATGTTCCATGGCAAACTGCATGGCTTGTTGTTCCGATTGTAAATTTCTGTCTTCTTCACAGTTATGTTTTTCACACCATTTCCGGGCCAGTTCCAGAC
>JAEXFF010000033.1 GCA_023400335.1 Bacteroidota bacterium | reverse complement strand
CGCGATTCTTTCGGCAGCAGAAGCATCAAATATGTCTTTCTCGTCCTCTACGCAGGATTGCAGGGAGAAGAACGGGAGAAGAAGGAGTAAATATAGTATTTTCTTCATAACAGACTATGTATTAAATGTGAGTTAAATCTAACTGATCAATGCTGTCGCCACGTCTTTGTACAACGGTACGAAGTTTATAGATGTCAATATTCCAGGAATTTTTCAGATAATCTTTTACAATTTCAAATTTTTCTAAGAGAAGTTCTTTACCGGTTTTATCCCTTCCTTCCACTTTAACATCTGCTGATGCCAATATTGCTTCCCATGCATCCTGGTCCCGGGTAACGAAAATGGCAATCATTTCCACAAAGTCTTCATCCGGTGCCTTGCGGGCATACTGGCTAACAAATCCCAGGGATCTCGCCATAGGTAAAGTCTGAGAAATAGAACTCCATTCATCCCCGATGTAATCTGTACCGGTGATATTCTGATAATCGGTAGAATAATTTTTTGTCTGATGCAGAATATGTGCAAATTCATGGTGCATTGTTTTCAGATAAGCATCGTTTAGCTCTGCAACTGTTACTTTTTCCGGATTAATATCATTTACTCTGTAAAGAGTGATTTTTAATCCTCCTTCTGCAGTACCAAGAACAACCGTATTATTTTTATTATAGGCACCGGAACCGATCATATGTATGATCCGGGGAGTATAGGTGCGGGTAAATGTTACTCCGGCCACTTCATCATAAGCTTCCAGCCAAAGATATTTTATAAGTTTTGCCAAAGCCACGCATTTATTGGGCAGAGCAGGTGCTAACGTATAGTCCATACTGGATTCGATATCCTCCATTTTGTATTTCACCTCAATGTTATAGGGATATATATAGTTATACAGCAGCCACTGATCAAATTCACTCCCCTCTTCTTCATCCGTAGGGAAAATACTGTGCCCGCTGGGTTTATCGTCATCGCAGGAGTAGAGGCATCCTGTCAATGTTAGAGCTAACAGATATATTATTATTTTTTTCATATTCATACTTTATTAATAAGTTATGTAAGTACTATCTCGGATTCGGCGTCATTCCGGCACTGATTACATCAATCGGTAACTGAACAGCCCGGCGCGGATCCGTCGGAGTAAGAGAGTCTGTGGCTGTATATTCTTTAGACAAACTTTCTGACCACCGATAAATCTGAATTCCCAGGCGTTTTATGTCAAACCAACGTAAACCTTCTGCAATGGTCTCTATCCGGCGGAAATGGATCAGGCAGTACATAAAATTTTCTTGTTCCTGACTCATAGTGAAATCCGGACTCATTCTATTTTTAGCACTGGGTGCTGTTGCGGTGGAAAAAGCCAGTTTAGAGTAATAGTCATTCACTTTTTCTCTTGTCAGATCGAAATTAACGTTTACGTGCTGTTGCATCCATAAATTTAAATCTGCTGTAGCATTCGTGAAATCATTTTTCATGATATAGGCTTCTGCCCGGCAAAGGAGGACTTCATCTGTATGAAAAGCCGGATATACGGTACGGATATAACCAATACCTGCTTCCCGGTCGGTATATTCAAAAAGATAAGGTAATTTTGGACTAGCAACAAAATCGCTATAATACAGAGGAGACAGATAAAATAACTTAGCTACATAATCACCCCACGGTCCGTTTGTTCTGGTAGTTGCCCGTTTTGAAAATTCTGCTGAATTCATGAATCTTTTTCCTGTATAGTAGTTTCCGTATAGCAAAGCCATTTGCGTATAGTCTGTCATCAATAGCAAATTAGCCGGATGCTCTACCCGGATATAATCCTCCGCGATAGGACCGTATTCCTGAGTAAATGTTGTATAAGACTTTACATCCCGCAGCATCGCCTTCGGATTTGCTGTCAACACCTCGTTTGCGCATTCAATCACTTTATCGTAATTGCGGGTATATAGATAGAAGCGTGCAGCAAAAGCATAGGCAGCTTTCTTATTGAAGTGATATTTCGGTACGGTATAAATGTTGTCATCTACTAGTGGAAGTCCTTCTTCAATGTCTTTCTGGATTTTTTCGTACACTTCTTTTACCGTTCCCCTTTCATAATGAGGGGCTACTGTCGTTTCCGGGTGATCCATATAAGGAATCCCAAGATCTGTAGAGCTGGTTTGTTCATTATAGCTCATACAAAAAATATTTGCCAGAACAAAATGATGGTAAGCTCTCGATATTAAAGCCTCTCCTTTTTGAGCACTTAAGCTTTCAGGGTTGCCCATTTTTTCAATGGCTTCCAAAGCTTGATTAGCTGTTGCAATAGCTCCATAGTAAGTTTCCCATACACTTTTAATAGATTCGTTTCCATCTTCTGTCGGATCTTCCCAGAAATAGAATTGTTCCTGCATTCGTCCATTAGAGGAATATTTACTCGTACCAACATCTACAATATTATCTGACATTGTTTCTGTTGCCAAAATATGTAAATGTGTAGCGTAAGCTGTAATTAAAAGGTCCGTTATTTTTTTATCAGTATCCAGCTCTGTCCGGTTATCCGGAACCGTACTCAGATAATCGTCGCACGAAACACTGCCTAAGGCCAGTGCTGTGACAAATAGTAATATAATGTATTTTTTATTCATAGTCATCAATTTTTATAAGCCTAACCTTAAAGTGAATGTAAACTGCTTGGGTACAGGAGCGGCAACACCACCGGAACGGAAGAATTCAGGATCCTGGCCGTTCAGTTTGTCATCGGCATAGATTAAGAACAGGTTTGTTCCCTGTAATTTCATGGACAAGCTGTTAAACCCGATTTTTGTGATAAGCTTTTTGGGGAAGTCGTAGGAAAGGGAGATTTCTTTCATGCGGATAAACCCGCCGTCAGCTACACGTACGTCGGAATTGTTGTATGCATTATAGGCGTAAGACAAACTGTTGTTTTTTTGTTGCTGCCGTTTGCTCGTAATTACGGGTACATGAGTATATCTTTCATCTCCCGGCATCATCCAGCGGTTTTTGAATTCCTTCGGCATGGCATCGAGGTCAGAATAAGAAGCTTTGAATACCGGGTCCAGACGGATTTTGTTTCCGAAAGAATAGGTCATAAATACATTCAGTTTTAATCCTTTATAAGAGAATGTATTTCCGAAACTACCCGTAATGGTTGGTTCGCTCGGTCCTTCATATTTCAGGAAACTGATATCAGTACTTTCCTGGAAATTAATATCAGTAATCGTAATTTCTTTGTTTTCATTTAAGAACATGGGCAGCCCGTCTTCATTCAGTCCACGGAACGGGATAGAGAACAGACAGCGTACCGGATAGTCTTTCAAGCCAAATCCATTACCGGTAATCATATCAATAGCCCGTTTTCTGGTTTTCAGCTTTGTGATTTCATTTTTGGAATAAGCAAAGATAAAATCGGTTGTCCATCGGAAGTTTTTCATGTTGATGTTTGTCGTTGACAGGGAAACCTCCACACCGTGTGATTTCATTTCAGCAACGTTGGCCATTTTATCCACTACACCGCCAATACCCATGGTTGTTGTAGATCCAATCAGGTCGTAGTTGTTTCGTTTGTATACGTCCACACTTAAGTTAATCCGATCGTTGATGAATCCCATATCAGCTCCTACATTAAGTTCGTGTTTCTTTTCATAGGTCAGTTCGCTGTTTTCAATATCATAAAGTTCCAGGGCTGATTCCTGAGCATTGGTTTGAGGCCTCCAGGGATTTTTACTCATAAATACGGCTCGGGAGTTGGTTACATTTGACGGGCCGCTGTCAGCAGTCAGACTGTAGGAAGCTCTCAGCGTAAAATGAGACAAAGCCGGTTCCATTGATTTAAAGAATTCTTCTTCATGCATGTTCCACGATCCGGCAACGTTCCATGTCGGAAGCCAGCGTGCATCACGGC
>JAEXFF010000105.1 GCA_023400335.1 Bacteroidota bacterium | reverse complement strand
CTTATAGCGCTCTTTCCATGGCAGATACTTTTGATAGTACAACCCTTGAAGGATTGGAATTTTTAATGGAGTTACCCGTTGCAGAAGGTTATATTAAAAAATATTCTACTCATTTGCTTTGTTGTTTACCGACTGAAGTGGAAGCTACATATGCTACCTATTTTTGTGATTATTTTGGTAAAAAAGTTGATATAGCTGAAGGTATACATTACCGAGCAGCGGGTGGTGCAGCTAATCATGCAGAAAAAGCGGGGGCTTTCGAAACGCAAATTTATTTTATGCCCCCCAATAATATAGCTAATATGACGTTCCCTCTTTGTTATTTTGAACGGGATCCTCTAATGACGAAATAAACAAAAGAAATGAATTATTTATAAAAGAAATACAGGAATGAAAACAGTAAACTATGCAGAAACACATTCTTTTCTCCGGTACGATTCGGGTCATCATTTACTATATTTAAATGAAAAGCCGGTGGTTTTTAAACAGTCGGAAGAAGAAAAAGAAATTTCAGGTTATTCTTATACAGGAGATATGGAAGACGGTTCAACCATCATCGAAGCCCGTGATGTTACAGACAGAAACAGACGGGATAAATATATTGCAGGCTTGATCGGAAAAAAATATTCTTTGGACGATCAGATTGCCTTATTAGCAAATGGTAAAACGACTCCTTTATATACTCAGGAATACGAGGAATTTGAAAATTATCGTCTGTATTGTAAACAACAGATTGATGAATTATTAAATCGGTAGCCTTTTCTCCGTTTTAAATTTTGAGACTTTATCTGTTGTAAAATGTTCTGTCTGAAAAGAGAATTTTTATTTTCTCTATACAGACGGAACATTTTTTCTGTTTTTTCTTTGCCGGAAAAAGTTTTTTGTACTTCTGAATTTCAGGTCTGTACTTTTGAATTTCGGTATAGTACATTTATTGTTTTTTATCCTTATCTTTGTTTGAAACAACAACAAAAATGAAAACGGTTTTTATCAGTGGGGCTACAGAGGGGATCGGACGGGCATTCGCTTATCTCTGTGCATCGAAAGGGCATAATCTGATTTTGGTAGCCCGTAATCAAGCCCGTTTGGAGCAGATTGTCAAGGAATTGGTCGTCTATCGGGTTTCGGTTATTACGTATGCCCGGGATCTGAGTATACCGGAAAATGTACGGGAAGTGTATGAGGATATCCGGCGGCATGCGTTGAACGTCGATTATGTTATTAATAATGCGGGTTTTGGAATAGATGATGCTTTCACGGAAACGCCTTGGGAGGATCTGGAACGGATGTTTCAACTCAATATGCAGACCGTGGCTTTTTTTACACGTCATTTTGCTGCAGATATGAAAAGAGCCGGAAACGGACGGATTTTGAATGTCGCTTCAACAGGAGCTTTCCAGCCTGGTCCCTGGATGGCCGGTTATTGTGCTACCAAAGCTTTTGTCCTCAGTCTTTCTCAGGCCGTTAATTACGAATTGAAAAAAAGCGGGGTGAGTGTCGTTACCCTTTGTCCGGGAGTTACGGATACCAAATTTCATGAGGTGGCCCGGAGTCATCATACCGGTATGACCCGTTTCCTTTCCCACGCTACTCCTGAAGAAGTGGCCGCTTTCGGGTATGACGCTTTATTGAAAGGGAAAGAAATAGCTATTTATGGATTTACAAATCGTTTAGTGGTCTTTCTGACCCGTTTGTCTCCTCGTAAATGGTGGGTGATAATAGCCGCACGTCTGTTAAAAAGAAAGGAAGCATAGCAAATTATTTGTTTTAAACTATTCCGGGACACTTTCCGTAAAATGTTTATATCGAATTTTAATAAAATGATATAAACGGAAACAGTATGAGTAAAATTACGGAATTATTGGGAGATCAACAGGAATATTACCTGAATCATGTGTGTACAACTATTGATAAACATTTGATTCATGCGCCTTCTCCTCATTTTATAGACGAAGTGTGGGTACCTTCTGACCGGAGTATCCCCGTATTGAATAGTCTTCAGACTCTTTATAATCACGGTCGTTTAGCCGGTACCGGATATCTTTCTATTTTACCTGTGGATCAGGGAATTGAGCATACAGCGGGGGCTTCTTTTGCCCCGAATTCGTTGTATTTCGATCCGGAAAATATTGTCCGCCTGGCGATTGAGGGAGGTTGCAATGCTGTGGCTTCTACTTTCGGTGTGTTGGGAGCCGTCGCCCGTAAATATGCTCATAAAATACCTTTTATTGTCAAGATCAACCATAACGAATTACTAAGTTATCCGACTGCTTACGACCAGATTTTGTTCGGAACGATAGACGAAGCCTGGAATTTGGGGGCAGTGGCTGTCGGGGCGACCATCTATTTCGGTTCTCCGGAAAGCCGGCGGCAGATTATAGAAATAGCCAGGGCTTTTGAATATGCTCATAAAAAGGGAATGGCAACTATTTTGTGGTGTTATTTACGGAATCCGGCTTTTAAAAAGGAGGATAAAGATTACCATGTATCCGCCGATCTGACAGGACAGGCAAATCATCTGGGGGTTACGATAGAGGCAGATATTATCAAGCAAAAATTACCCGAAAATAACGGGGGCTTTACAGCTTTGCATTTTTCGAAATCCGATCCCCGGATGTATTCTTTACTGAGCAGCGAGCATCCCATTGATATGTGCCGTTATCAGGTAGCTAATTGTTATATGGGCCGGGCAGGTTTGATTAATTCAGGAGGGGAATCCCATGGGGAAACCGATTTGCAGGAAGCGGTCATCACAGCAGTCATCAATAAAAGAGCCGGGGGTATGGGGCTGATCAGCGGACGGAAAGCTTTTCAGAAACCGGTCAGCGAAGGGATCCGGCTTTTGAATGCTATACAAGATGTATATTTGGATAACAGTATAAAACTGGCGTAGCTGGATTGTAAAAAGATTGAGAGTCTTTGGTATTGAAAAACGGATTTTCACAAGCCATCAATAGCTCTCAATCTTTATGCTGAAAATAAACGGACTATTTTTTCTTTCCCTGGTTGGCAACGGCCTCCATCATTTTCCGGATCTCTTCCGGATCTCCTAAAAAGTAATCCTGTTTTAAATTTAATGCATCGTCAAATTCGAATACATAGGGCACAGCTGTGGGCAAATTCAATTTTACGATTTCTTCCTCGGAAATATTTTTTAAGTACTTGATAATTCCTCTCAGACTGTTTCCGTGGGCAACGATCAGAATTTGTCCGAAATGTTGTAAAGTCGGGGCAATTACTTCTTTCCAATAGGGTAAGATACGTTCTACTGTATCTTTTAAGGCTTCAGTCAGGGGCAAATGCTCTCCCTGAATTCCCATATAACGAATGTCCAGACGGGGATTCCGCGGATCATCTTCCCGTAAAGCCGGAGGTGCCACATCATAACTACGGCGCCAGATTTTTACTTGTTCCTCTCCGTATTTTTCTGCTGTTTCACTTTTATTCAATCCTTGTAAAGCCCCGTAATGTTTTTCATTTAAACGCCAGGTTTTTTCTACCGGTATCCAATCCAGATCCATCCGGTCCAATGCTACATTTAATGTTTTTATCGCCCTCTTTAGGTAGGAAGTATAGGCTTTTTCAAAAACAAACCCTTTTTCTTTCAGCAAGTCTCCGGCTTTGATTGCTTCTTCAATGCCTTTTTCCGTCAGATCTACATCGGTCCAGCCCGTAAACCGGTTTTCCTTATTCCAGGTACTTTCCCCGTGACGGAGTAATACTAGTTTTTTCATTTTTTTTATTTTAAAAGTTTATATTCTATCTTTTGTTCTGGATTCACGAACGTCTTGTTTGAACTTTGTATTCCGCTTTTCGCTCTGAATTTACGGACATTTTATATTTTAAATGTTTGTATTTACATTGTCCTCCAGAATAGATACGGTTCCGAAGTCAATTTGTTTACTTTTCCCGGACACTGCCTTTTCGTTTTGCTTGAAATATCCGGCCAGGCTGACCGGAAAGCTTATCCCGGTTTTGTGCGCAAAATTTGTTATTCCTGGAAATAAAAAAATCCTTGTTTACAAGGATTTAAAATATTTATTGAAATAGAGTAATTGGTAATCAACAGCATTTCTCCAATAGCTGTAAGTATGTGATCCGGGCCGAATAATATAATCGTGCGGAATGCGGTAATAAAGCAGTTTTTCGTGTAATTTTTGGTTTACTTCATAGAAAAAATCACTGGAACCGCAGTCGATAATAAGGGCTAGCTGTCCGGCGGGAGCTTTGTAGGGCAATTGATTGATAACGGTATGTTTTTCCCATATCTCCGGATTTTTTTCATAGCTGCCCAGATAGTCTTTCATATGCCAGCTATGAGGAAAGGGGCGGATGTCTACTCCTCCGCTCATAGACCCGGCAGCTCCATAAATGTCCGGATGACGGAAAGCCAGCCAGAGGGCACCGTGACCTCCCATACTATAACCGGTAATGGCGCGTCCTTTTGAAGAAGCCAGGCTGGGGTAATTTTTATCGATATAGTTGATTAATTCCTGGCTCACATAAGTTTCGTAACGGCTATTGGAATCGACAGGACTGTCCCAGTACCAACTGTTGGATCCATCGGGACAGACAAAGATCATCCCCAGTTCTGTGGCTAATTCCGGAAGGCGGGGTTGGGTTTCCTTTATCCAACTGTCGTATCGGCCCCCATGTCCGTGAAGTAAATAGACGACCGGATACAACTGTTTTTTGTCTTTTTTGTACCCCTCGGGGAGAATGATGACGTTTTTAATTTCTTTTTTCATGGAAGGAGAGAAAATAAGAATCGTATCGACCGTCTGTGCTGAAAGAGAAAAGAAAAACGCACACAGTAAGAAAGCAAGTAAAAAAAATCTGGTTTTCATGGATTATGCATTTTATAAAAAGTAGAATTGTTCAAGTGTAAAAAAGTTCAAATATTTAAGTGTATAGAGTTTAATTGTTCAAGTGTGAAAACGTTAAAATACAGATTTGTTTGTATATTCCTGATTTTCGATATATGCTTTTTCAAAAACTGTTCTACAGGAGTAAATCCCTGGTTTGTTTCTTTCATCCGGAGCGAAAAATTAGTTACAACCGGACCGTCAACCAAAAATCAGCCAATAAACAATAGAGCTCTTAAACACTTTAACATTTTCACATTTTTTTTATGCCAGTAATTCAATGTAATTGCCTTCCGGATCCAGAACGGCACTTTCGTAATAGCCGTCTCCGGTGGTGCGGGGTTCGCTGGCAATGGAATAATCCGATTTTCGTAAACGTTCTGTCAGTTCGTTTACGGCTTCTTTACTTCCCAGGGAGACGGACAAATGCGCCAAACCTTTTGTAAACCCCCTTTTCCCCTTCTTTTCGTCTATATCCGGCCTGTTCATCAACTCAATCCGGCATTGATCCGGACCGAAGGAAAGGAAGTAGGAGGTGTATTGTTTTTTCGGATTTACATATTTTTCTCCGCAACTTACATCGAAATAAGTCATATAAAATTGCCGCATCTTTTCCAGATCGTCAACCCAGATAGCAATGTGTTCCAGTTTCATCTTTGTTCAGAATAGTTAAGGGGAATGTTTATGGTAATTACTTTTTGTTCAGGACGATATCGAACTGGTCGAATTTAGCCGTACGCCAGGCAAATTCAGCTGTAGTAGGAGAGACTGCAAATAAAGGAGAGAACGTTCTTACTTTGATTGTTTTCCCGTCCGGCATAAACTCCAGTATTCTCAGCCAACCGTCTCCTCCGTTTCCAAACCATTGTTTGTCGGCTGTCTGTGCATTAAACATCATTTGAGGTACATATTCTCCCCGGCTGTTTTTGTCCTCCCGGTAACTTACCGTACCTTCCAGGTCGGTTATTTCACAGGCATGGCCGCAGATCAGAAGATCGATATTAGGAGTTGGATAGATCAGTTTTTCCCAGATGGCTTTTCCGTAATTGGCAGGAGTGATTTTGTAATTCTCTTTTTCAAATATACTTCCGTCGATTTCCATATAAGAATGAGTAAGGACAATGATTTTGTGGGTTTTGTATTGGGGAGAATCTGCCAGTTTTTTAGCCCAGCTTAGAGCCTCCTCCCGGGGAGCAAATTCCAAAGAAATCACTAAAATTTTTCCCCAGGTATCGGTATCGAATTCGTAAGCTGCATTTTCAAGGGTCGGGATTCCAAAAGCATTTTTAGTTGTACTCACCAGACATTCTTTCCAACAGGCATTTTTTTCTGCCGGAAAATATTCCGGGAAATGACAAAGCCGGTTTTCAGCTTTTTCATAACCGTAATCGTGATTGCCTGTACAGATAATATAGGGAATACGGTTATCCAGGCAATTGAATGAACGGGCGGCTGCTTCCCATTGCTGGGTACTGGTTTGGTCGCCGTTTATATTGTCGGGTACGGGCCATTCATTTTGTTCAACCAGGTCACCCGTACAAAGGACAGCTTTTACCGCCAACTTTTTCCGGTTAAGGGCGCACCAGCGGGTCATGAGTTCGAACAAGGGCTGATTTGCTTCGAATTTTGTGTAAGACTGAGGGTCAGGTAATAGAATCATGGAAAACGATTTTTGATTCTCAAGTGCCGGAGTAACCGGATAAATTTGTGCCTGTACGATTCCGGAAAGGCACAGTAGACTTAATAAAAGAAAGTTTTTCATCGTATGCTATTGTATTTCCTTTAAATTTTTCAAAGTTAGTAGGAATTTTTAATTAAATCAGATAATTTAAATTCTAATCCCCGGAAGTTTCCGGGTCGCTGGAAAGATTGTTTCAGAAAAAGGTTTGATCTTAAAAATGAATCAGGGAAGAATAGTATACTGAAACACCTGAAGATAAAGGGGTATTACTTTTTATTCCCTTTATAAATTGAATATTTTTTAGGGAGACGATTTGATTTTATATTCGGAATTGTTTTTTTACAGGAAAAAGAAAGCTAAAGCAGAAGAAAAAAGCGTGAAAGTGTACTTTTTGGATGAAACCTTAAAACATGAAAAATCTATTTTTGTTTTTAATACTGTCAGTCCTTTCCGTAGGAAAAAATTTTACGTTAGCAACGCCCTTCCGGGAAGCTGTTGCTTATCAGGAAAAAGACGTTCGTTTTACAGTACTTACCGATGGCGTTGTCCGGATGGAATGGAGTCCTTCCGGGCAATATACAGAAGATCCTTTTTTTATGGCGGTGGAAAGAAATTTACCGGTCCCGAAATATAAAATCCGGAATAAAGGCAAGTGGATTTATTGGATGTTTTCTCCTAAACTCCGGTAGCAGTTCGGCTGTGTATAACCTTTTGAATGAATAGGTTATAATAAGCATATCCTACTTTTGAATGTACTCCTACCAGTTCAAAAAGGCTTTCGAATACCTGTATTTTATTGTAGGCCACTGTGGTTTCTGTTTTATCTGCATTTATAAGCAAATAATTGATCGGCTGCTGATTCTCATCATATAATACAGTTACTTTTGTCAGCAGATCGATAGTACCTTCTTTTTTATCGTTGGTATAATAGCCGCCGATTTTTGAGAAATCATACCAGAATGTAAAATCTGCCTCTTTATTTTTCCGCAGTTCTTCTTTCATTTCTATCGGAAAACCCGGCGTTGCGGCCGCTGCAGCTTCACACTCACCTCCGTCAGACCTCTCAGGCAAAACAAGACTCCGGAGAAGCAGTCTGTGCCTTGAATAACCGGTATTCAGGGCGGTTTTTTCAGAACCGGAGGTCTGTTGTATTTGCCGGTCCTTGCGGGAACGAGCGTCTTTTCGTTTGAAGTCCGGAGTGTTAAAAAACGCCGGGTTGTTTGCCGACGTTAGGCAGGCAAAGCCTGACTAAAAGGAGGAAGTATC
>JAEXFF010000292.1 GCA_023400335.1 Bacteroidota bacterium | reverse complement strand
ATTTGAGTTCTAATTTTTCTTTGTGTCCGTTTCCCATCCGGGTAAAATTTTCCGGCGTTTCGTCGTTCACTTCCCGAATATTTTCTGAGTAATCGTCTTCTCTTCTCATCTTATTCCTGTTTTTTTAAAGAACGTAATCGAGCAGAGAAGGTTATCGAATAAGCGGTAAATTATAAAAGGAAATCTAAATTACCAATAGAGAATTAATCCGGCTATTCCGGACAAACAGATCATAAGTATAGGATGAAGTTTGTATTTCCAGGTGAGAAAGAAAGCTGTTAGAAAAATCAGTATACTTTTATAATCAATAAAATTTTCATGGTTCATGAGCAGTAAAGCGGCGGCGGCGATTAATCCGACAGTCATCGGACGCAATCCGGTAAAAGCAGCTGCTACGTATTTATTATTTCTGAATTTGGCAAAAAAGTAAGAAATTAATAATACCAGTAAGAAAGAAGGCAGGCAGACAGCAATGGTGGCAATGATGGAGCCCCAGACATTCCCTGTAACGGTATAGCCGATATAGGTAGCACTATTAATTCCAATCGGACCGGGGGTCATTTGAGAAATGGCTACCACATCGGTAAATTCCTGCAAAGAAAGCCAGTGGTGTTTGTCTACTACCTCATACTGAATCAGGGACAGCATAGCATATCCTCCGCCGAAACCGAAGATCCCGATTTTCAAATATACCCACCACAACTGCCAATAAATCATAACTTATAGATTTCCTTTTATAATCAGCTTTTCTTTACTTTATCTTTTATCCAGAAGCTATATACCAGACCGCCTATTATCCCGGCTAGTATTATATAGACAGGGGAAACACCGGCTTTCCAGATTAAAATGGCTCCGATTAACGGGAAAATGAGTTCCATCCGCTTTAATTTAAGTGCTTGTGCTGCGGAGAGACAGGGGACTAATATCAAGGCCACTACAGCCGGACGAATCCCATTGAAAATTTTAATTACCCATACATTATCCTGAAAATGATTGAAAAATAAAGCGATAGCCAGGATAATAAAAAAAGAAGGTAATATCGTTCCGAGGGCACAAACAATACTGCCCGTTACTTTTCTCAGCTTATAGCCTACAAAAATTGAAATATTAACGGCGAAAATACCCGGCAGGGATTGGGTTACCGCAAACAAATCCATAAAATCCTGTTTATCCAGCCATCCCCGGTTTACTACTTCCCGTTCGATCAGGGGAATCATCGCATAGCCTCCCCCGATGGTAAACATCCCGATTTTGACAAATGTGAGAAAAAGTGTCCAATACATGTTATTTACTGAAAAAATTATCCGCTGCCGGAAAGGCAAAGGTATAAAAAATGCCGGAAACCCTTCAGAAACACCGGACTAATTCAAATTTTTACAAATTTTTCCTGACTGTAAAATGTGAAGGAGGTAGAGAGGGAGAAAGTATAGAAAGTACTATTCCTCCCTTTATGATTTACAGTCTGTTTGCCGGGCTGGATTACAAGTTTCAATATGACAGGTATAATAATCCGTTGGAGAAGTTTCGTAAAAATATATTTCCTATTTTATTGTAGTTGTTACCTAATAATCAAATAAAACCGTAAAAGAGGGAGAAGTGGAAAACGATTAATTGTGCTATACAAAATTATATATTTACCTGGTTGCCGGTATCCCTTTTTTATTTCTGTTCATGCAAAGTGGATAGGAATATATTTAAGAAAAAAATAAACGGGGAGGTTGAATTCTGATGGAAGGCGGGTTGGCCTCTTGTAAAAATGAATAAAAAGCAGTTATATCACTTTTATAGGATTTTGATTAGGTGTACGGAAGGAATAGAAAGGATTTGGCAATAAAAAAGTATACCAGGGATTGTTTCAGTCGTAAACAGTCTGGTATACTCTTTTATTTAAATTGTTTCAATAGGATAGATGGCTAGCCTATTGAGCAAAGGGTGTATTAGCATCCGCCTTTGTGGGAAGACTCACCGCCTTTACGTCCTGCTTCAGCATGTTGTTCGCGGCTTCCACCTTGTTTTCCGGAATTGCTGTTTTCGCTGTTGCTGCTCTGAGAACTGCGTCCGCCTCCGTGAGAAGCTTCACCGCCTTTACGTCCTGCTTCAGCGTGTTGTTCACGGCTTCCGCCTTGTTTTCCGCTATTGCTGTTTCCGCTATTGCTGCTCTGAGAACTGCGTCCGCCTCCATGAGAAGCTTCACCGCCTTTACGTCCTGCTTCAACATGTTGTTCATGGCTTCCACCTTGGGTGTGGCTACCACTGTTTCTTGAATTTGTGTTTTCGTTATTCATAGTTTTCAATTTTATAATTACTCTACTATTTTAACGAATCCGGTGCAGGGATGTTTTTTAATAATTAGTAAATTAGTATAATGGAGTTTTTAATTCATCTTAATAAATGATGAAGTAGATTTAAATAAGTGTAAGGAATGCACTTTTTTAATGCTTTTTGATAATTTGCCATCCCTTTTTGTAAGGTAATCAGAATTTTGTTATACCATTCAATAAGAGTTAATGTTTCATGCAAATACAATGTTGCAGAATAAAAATCGGAAAAAAATCGGAACTTCCCGGAACACTCTTATAAAAACGTTATTCTGGGTGAAATAGGAAAAGAGTGTAGGAGCCGCAGAAACTTCCGGATAATATCAATAGCGGACAGTACGCTGAGTAGATCCTCTCCAGGAACGTTCCGGACAATAGAGAAGAGCAAGGTCAAAACCTTCGGTTGTTTCTCCGGATTTAGCCGGAACAATTTGAAAATCTTCCGTCACAAAAACAAGCCGGCGTTCTCCTTTCCCGTTCAGTACATAAAAGTGAGAAATTTCGCACGGTAGGCAGGGACGGCGTTTCATAAATATTATGGTAAGGAGAATTGGAAAGGGGTACTACCGGAGAAATACCCCGTTCTTTAATTCGTTTCCAGTGCTATTTCTTCCGTTTCAGGTAAAGGAAGTTCATCTTCCAGGGTCAGTTGGAAAGTATAACAG
>JAEXFF010000268.1 GCA_023400335.1 Bacteroidota bacterium | reverse complement strand
CACCAGTACCTGGGGATTGAATAAATGAATCAGTGTAGAGATTCCTTCTCCGATTTTTTCTCCAGCTTTTTGGAGTAAATCGATGGCAAAAATATCGTCTTGTTTGGCGGCTTTGATAATTATACCTAATGTAATTTCTTCATCTTTGGCAAGGGTTTGGATAGCTGTTTTGGTGCCTTTTTGTATGGCTTCCCGGGCACTTCTGACAATTGCTCTGCCGGAAGCTACAGTTTCCAGACAGCCTACTTTTCCGCAATAACATTGTCCGTCCAGACCCGATATCCGAATGTGGCCGAATTCTCCGGCCATTCCTTTATAGCCGGTATAGGGCTGAGAGTTTAAAATCATCCCCAGTCCGATACATTCATTTACACTGATACATAAGGCATCCGAGATTCCTTTGGCTACTCCGAAGGTATGCTCTGCCAATGCCATTACTTTGGAATCATTATCAATGAACACGGGCATACCCAGCATTTTTTCCAGAACCTTTTTAATATTCGTATCTTCATAAACGAAATAAGTGAATGAATTTCCGTCACTATCAATGAGGCCCGGGATGGCAAAGCCTGCTACTTTTATTTTTTTATAAGAAATATTGAGTTCTGCGAGTGTTTGGTTAATCTTATCCTGGACGTATTGTAAATTTTCTTCATTTGTTTTTCCATCTTCCAGGACAGACCGGTACTCTTTGATTTCACCGATAATTTCTTTCCGGAGATTGAAAATTGCAATTTTTAAATGTTCCCGGCCTACATCTACTCCCATAATGTAAGCTGCGTCCGGATTTAAAGAAAAAATATGAGGACGTTTACCTCCAATGGACATACCCTGTCCGCGGTCTGTTACCCATCCCTCTTCGATAAGTTCATCGATCATCCTACTGATTGTAGGGGTAGTCATATTTGTTAAGCGGCATATTTCGGGTTTGGATAATTCCCCCATTTTATATAGAAAACCGATAATATCTTTTTTTTGCTGGTATCTTTTTTCTTTTAATCCAGGTAATGAATTTTTATTAGTCGATTGCATTTTCTTTTGTTTAGGAAAATAATTGATTACAAAAGTAGAAAAACTTACTAAAAAAATTATTTAAGGAATGAATTATTTTGTAAGCGTTTACTATTTTTTGCAGAAGTTCCGGGAAAGATAACAGAAGGGAGGTTCCGAAATGAAGAAAGATTCTATTCCGGATCGGCTATATAAAAGAAGAGAGTGACCGGAAAAAAGTGTCCAGTCCGGTTACTTTTTCTTGTTTTACAAATTTCTTTCTGCAATCGGGTATGGTTGGATATTTCTGTGACTTTCTCTTTCACCACCTCCGTCACCCCAGTAAGCGTAGTACCGTCACCCGTATCCGTGACCGTACTGCTTACCTGCCTCTCCTGAGCCCTACTAAGCTGTATCCCTAATATCATCAGGAATATATATAGTCCGATTTAGGCGGTTTGTTTTTTAATCAGGTCATATGGGAATATTAAGTTTTGGCGAATAGAAACTGATTCTGTTATCTAGCTGTTGAGAAATGATGTAACAGAAATAATGGGAAAAATACATCGGTGGTAAAATATATATTAAATAAATATTAATATTTTGGATATAAGATAAGCAAACTGCTTAGTAAGCAGGTGAATAAAATTCCAAAATCTCCCCGATATAAGCTAATTTGAAAACACAGAAGGTAAAGATTATACAAACTATATCACTATTTATTTATAATTATAAATTAAATATTCATTTTAAGAATTGTATAAACAATAATTTATATTATGATAATTATTACATTATTATTGTTATATATATTTAGATAAATAATATATACATAATTATATTATATAATATGTAAATTTTATGTTAATTATTTTATTAAAAAACATTATATGAATCCATATATTTCATAAATACAACGATTTAAAATAACTTTTTTTTAAGGGGTTAGTTATCTTTCTGAAATTATTAAATTCAATACAAACTTGAATTAAAAAATTCAGCTTACAACTAATAAGATTTTGGATGAAAAACCCTAATCGGAACACAATTTAGGGTTCAATATTTCAAAATTTAATTACATAATTATTCCGATATGAAAAATTGTCTGCAAAAAAGTTGTAACTCATAATATTTTACATATATTTGCATTGTTGTGTCTCTGTTGAATTAATATTTTCTTAAATAATCTTTTTTTTCATAACGGTAAGCATATAAATAACAGCTAAAGAGCATAAACACTAGTTATATATCAAAATGTCACCTGCTTACTAAGCAGGTATCCTTAATAATCTGTTTCTATTTGTTAAAATTAAATATTCTACTATGACTTGATTAAAAAACAAACCGCCTAAATTATGTCTAACTTAAAATTACAATGTATGAGAAAATTAATCGGACTATGTGTATTCCTGATGGTATTGGGGATACAGCTTAGTATGGCTCAGGAGAGGCAGGTAAGCGGTACAGTCACTGATGCGGGTGACGGTACTCCACTTCCTGGCGTGACTGTGGTAGTGAAAGGGACTAGCACAGGAACATCCACCAACATCGATGGCTATTACGCTCTGAATGTTCCCGAAAATGCAATTTTGGTATTCTCTTTCGTTGGTATGAAATCTCAGGAAATAGTTGTTGGAACAAAAAATGTAATCAACGTAAAACTGGAGAGCGAAAGTATGCGTATGGATGAAGTTGTGGTAACGGCGATGGGATTAAGGAGAGCAGAACGGGGATTGGGTTACAGTGTTGCAAAAGTAGATGCGGACGAAGGAGTACAGAAAGCAGAACCGGATATCTTGAGAGCTTTGGACGGCAAAATTCCGGGTGTTGTTATCAACGCTCCTTCAGGAGCGGCTGGTAGTGCTACCCGTATCACCATAAGGGGGAATTCTTCCTTTTTAGGGAATAATCAGCCTCTTTACGTTGTAGATGGAATTCCTTATAGTAATAATGAAACGACCTCTTCCAATCAGGCCAGTGAGGCCGGAGGTGCCTACGGAAGCGGGCTTTCTACTTTAGATCCGAATGATATTGAAAGTATGAGTGTTCTGAAAGGAGCTGCTGCATCTGCTCTTTACGGTTCCCGGGCTGCCAATGGAGTCGTTTTAATTACTACAAAATCCGGATCTAAAAAAGCCAATGCACAAAAAGGGCTTGAAGTAACGCTTACGGGTTCCTATACTATCGAAACGATAGGTAAATTGCCCGATTATCAAAACAGGTACGGTACCGGTAATAATTTCCTTCCCGGCGGGGCTAACGGTTCCTGGGGGGCAGATTTTGCGGAAGTAACAGAAGTACCTTTAGATATATACGGAGGTGGTATTTACAGGGCTAATTACCCGGATTTACCTGAGATGGTTCCTTATAAAGCCTATAAAAATAATGTAAAGGATTTGTTTCGGGTCGGTGGTATTTATGAAGGTTCTTTGAATATTTCCCAGGTGGGAGAAAAGGGTAATTTCAATACTACTATTTCCCGGATGAAACAGGACAGTTATATTCCGCATGCCGATTTTGAAAGATATTCCATTGGCGTAGGAGGAAACTATGAATTAGAAAATGGATTGCGTGCAGGAGGTAATTTATCTTATTCCCGCACCATCCAACACGGTCCTATGTACGGAAATAATCAGTCGAGTGGCATCGGAGCTTCTTCTTTCGCCCGGGCTTTAATCCTGGGACGTAGCTGGGATATGTCACTCCCTTATGAAACCCCGTCCGGAGGTTCTCTGTTTTTCGTAGGAGATCAGGCAGATAATCCGTTATGGTCCTGGAAAAATAATAAAATCGAAACCACCATGGACCGTACCGTAGCCAAAATAAATCTGGGATACGATTTTTTGAGTTGGTTATCTGCCGATTATACCTTAGGTATCAACGATTATAAAATGGACCGTAAAGAAGTATTAAATCTGGGGTCCAGGGCATTAGGAGGAAAAGGTCGTATCCTGACAGATGAATATAATACGCAGGAAATTGAATCTACTTTATTAATCAATATCAATAAAGATATAACCGAAGATATCGGTTTCAAAGCAACATTAGGGAACAATGTAAACCAGTTAACCGTCAAGCAAAGGAAGATTACGGGTTTAAATATCATGTCTCCGGGGGTATATAATCTGGAAAATACGGAATCTCAAACAGCAGAAGAATATTATTCAAGGAGAAGTTTATGGGCTCTCTTTGCAGATATAACCTTCGACTATAAAAATTATTTGTTTCTCGGCCTAAGTGCACGGAATGACTGGTCTTCTACACTGCCGAAAGATCACAGGAGTTATTTCTATCCTGCTGTTACCGCTTCTTTCGTATTTACAGATGCTTTTCATTTGAATAGCAAAGCTTTAAATTTTGGTAAAATCCGGGCTAGTTGGGCTAAAGTCGGGAATGATGCTAGCCCTTATTATAAAAATGGGACTTACTTGTTGGGGCAACCCTATTTAGGCCAGGCACAAATGGCATTGCGGGATGTCAGATTTGACCCGAAACTAAAACCGGAATTCACCTCTGAAGTAGAGGTCGGTTTGGACCTGCAAATGTTCAATAGCCGTCTGAACCTGGATTTTTCTTATTACAACCGGAACAGTACGGATCAGATTGCTCCTTTGAGCCTTCCTTATTCTACAGGTTATACCAGCTACTATACTAATTTTGGTAAGATGAATAATCGTGGATTGGAAATCGGTTTAGATGCTACTCCTGTCATTGCCGGGGGATTTAAATGGAATTTATACGCGACTTTCTCAAAGAACTGGAGTGAAGTAAAGGAACTGGTCAGCGGAGTGGAAGAAATTACCGTCGGAGGAGCATTCTCTACTCCGAAGCCCGTATTGGCAGTGGGACAGCCTTACGGAATATTGAAAGGTACAAAATTAGCCAGGGATGAAGAAGGAAACCTTTTGGTTGACCCGAATTCAGGGGCTTATATCATTGCAGACGAAGAGGGATATATAGGAGACCCTAATCCTGATTTTAAGGCAAGTTTGAGTAATACTTTTTCTTACAGGGGTTTTTCGTTCAATATCATGTTTGATTTACAATACGGCGGATGTGTATACAGTACTTATATAACCGATCTTTTAGGAAGAGGAGTAACCAAAGACACAGAAGACCGTTTAGGTACCCGTATTCTTCCTGGGGTGTTGGCAGATCCGGCTACTAAAAAACCACTGTTGAATTCCCAGGGACAAAAGATTCCGAACTATGTACAAATGACAGAAAGTGACCTTTACTTTGTCAGCAGTTCCTCTGTCTCTACATTTGCAATTAATGGTGTAGACGAAGTGGCTACTTACGATGCTACTGTACTTCGTTTGAGGGAATTATCGCTTAGCTATGACTTCCCTAAAAGGTGGCTGAAAAAGACCTTCTTAGGAAGTGCCAGTCTTTCTTTTGTTGCCCGTAATTTGTGGTTCTATGCTCCGAACGTACCCAAACACACCAATTACGATCCGACAGCAGGTAGTTACGGTGGAGGAAATGTGCAAGGTATTGACTATACCTCGGCTCCTTCGGCCAAACGTTATGGCTTTAACCTGAAGTTGACATTCTAAATACGAAACGATATGAAAATAAGATATTTTACCCCAATCATTACGGGAGTGTTTCTATTATTTGTTACAAGTTGTCAGAAAGACTTCCTGGACATTAACACTGATCCTAACCTGCCGACTACGGCAGAATTACCGAAATTACTTACGAATGTAGAATACAATGCCGGTATGACTTTCGCTCCGGGATACTATATGGGTTCAATACTTCCTTCTTATGTACATCATCTTACTTCCCGGGAAGTGGATAATTATGGCATCTCGGCAACTGCTGCGAATCTCGGCAATACCTGGCTGCAAGCCTATGTATCC
>JAEXFF010000265.1 GCA_023400335.1 Bacteroidota bacterium | reverse complement strand
GAAAAAAGCAGCTACATTTTCATGTAACTGCTTGATTTTCAGAGAGCGGAAAACGGGACTCAAACCCGCGACCCCCAGCTTGGAAGGCTAGTGCTCTATCGACTGAGCTATTTCCGCGTGTGCAGGTTTTTCCCTTTAGGCGGCTTTACGATTTATTTCTTTGAGTTAAAGCTATTTCAAAGAATTTTCGGTAGCAGGACGGGTTTGTGTTGCCCGCCGGTACGTAAAGGGGAACCTTGCAAATTTTCAATTGCGAAAAACTAAAATCATCGGATGCTTTGTATCCGCAATTTAAAATTTGTGGGGAGAGCAGGATTCGAACCTACGAAGACATAAGTCAGCAGAGTTACAGTCTGCCCCAGTTGGCCGCTTTGGTATCTCCCCTTTCAAAGAACGCTGTTTTTCTTTAGCGGGTACAAATATAGAGTAAATTGTTTATTATACAAATTATTTTTCTAAAAACCCTGAATTTTTATTCCCTTTGTTTAGTTCACTACATTTGTCGGTTGTCCGTTCAGATAATTGTATATATTGTCCAGTGCTTCTTTAGCCATAGCAATCCTTCCGTCGTATGTGGCTGTACCAATGTGGGGTACGAGAATAACATTGTCTAAGGAATATAATATTTCCGTAATATGAGGTTCCCGTTCGAATACATCCAAAGCGGCTCCGGCTATTTGCCGTTTTTGCAGGAAACGGCTGAGGGCTTCCTCATCTATAACGGCTCCACGGGCTGTATTGATAAGAAAAGCTGTATTTTTCATCAATTCCAATTCCCTTTCTCCGATTAAATGATGAGTGGCTTCCGTAAGAGGGGTATGAATAGAAATAAAATCGGATTCTTTTAAGAGGGTATCCAAATCTGTTCTCCGGTACCCGGGAATTTCTGTTTTCCGGTTATAATAGAGAATATGCATACCGAAGGCGGAGGCCTTGCGGGCTACGTTTTGTCCGATATGTCCCATTCCGATAATTCCCAGTGTTTTGTCTTTCAATCCATATCCTAAATTTTTCATGACTCCCCACATCCCTTCTTTTTCGGTCCGGATTCTCCGGTCGAATTCTCCGATCCTTCTGGCAATGCCCAGCATCAAGGCCATACATAATTCGGCTGTAGGATTACATACCGATTCGGGAGTATTACATACTGTAATTCCTTTTTCCCGGGCATATTGAATGTCAATGTTATTGTAACCTACCCCGTAATTACTGATAAGTTTCAGTTTTTTCCCTGCGTCAATGATTTCTTTGTCGATAGGGCGGCTGAAAATAGCCAGCAAAATATCGTATTCCGGAAGCATCCGGATAATTTCGTCTTTTGTTAACTTTTCTCCTTCCGGGAACGTAATTTCCCAGTTGGGAGGAAGATTTTTAAAAGGTTCGCGGGGGATATCGTAGGTGACCAGAATTTTCATGGTGATAAGGATTAAATGTTCAATACTGCAATGTCTGAGAATCTGAAATAAATTTTAATCGAGAGTCGTCCGGGCAAAGGGAACAGCCTCCAGGCCCACGAACTGTCCGGCTAAGTACTTATAATAACCGGTAACGGCAACCATTCCGGCGTTATCCAGAGAAAATCCCAAACGGGGAATAAAAACTTCCCATCCGGATTTTTCAGCTTCTGTATGTACGGCATTTTGTAAGGCAGAGTTTGCCGAAACTCCTCCGCCGATAGCAATTTGTCGGATTCCTGTTTGTTTAGCTGCTTTTTTCAATTTTGCCAGGAGTATATCGACTACTGTTTTTTGCAGGGAAGCACAAAGATCGTTTAGATTTTCCGTAATAAAATCCGGATTTTTATTCAACTCGTCCCGGATAAAATAGAGGAAAGAAGTTTTCAGACCGCTGAAACTATAATCCAATCCGGGGATTTGGGGTTTATTGAACACGAAACGGACGGGATTGCCGGTTTTCGCCAGACGGTCGATGACCGGGCCGCCGGGATAAGGTAAACCCATTACTTTTGCGCATTTATCGAATGCTTCTCCGGCAGCATCATCTATGGTCTGGCCGATCATTTCCATATTCAGGTAATCGTGTACGACGATAAGCTGTGAATTGCCCCCTGAGACTAATAATGTCAGAAAAGGAAAACCGGGATGGCGGCTTTCCACACCGGGTTCTTTGATGAAATTAGCCAGAATATGGGCTTGGAGGTGGTTCACTTCAATCATCGGGATACGGTTCGCAATGGCAAACCCTTTTGCAAAAGAAGTGCCGACAAGTAAAGAACCGAGTAATCCGGGGCCCCGGGTATAAGCTATGGCATTGATATCCTGAATACGGACTCCGGCTTTATGGATTGCTTCTGAAACGACAGGAATAATATTCTGCTGATGGGCTCTGGACGCTAATTCCGGTACAACTCCCCCATAAGCTTCGTGAACTTTTTGGCTGGCAATAATATTGGATAATACGATTCCGTCTTTCAATATAGCGGCAGAAGTATCATCACAGGATGATTCAATTCCTAATATAACGGTCATGATAAATGAATTAAAATTGAAAGCTGAAATAAAGTTAAAAGCTAACAATCGGGAATTTAGCCTTTATCTTTCGTGCTGAATCTCTTTCAAATATTGTGCAATATTAATACTTTTGCCTTCAAACTAAAAATAGTGAGGGTATAAAAAATTTTTTTCGCATATTATTTTATAGTGTGGCGGGTTGTCTGTTGGTGTTACTGATCCTGTATGCTTCCCTGCATAGTTCGTATGTACAAACCTATCTGGTTCGTCTGTTTACAAATAAGATAGAACAGACGACAGGAGTAAAGATACAGATTGGGGGAGTAGATTTCCGTCCGATGAAATCGCTGGTATTGAATGATGTTTTATTAAAGGATTACCGGAACGATACGCTATTGTATTGCGAAAATTTTCATGTTAAAATCGATTCTTTCCGTTTTTCTACTCAAAGTTTTATTGTGAGGGATATTACGCTGGACCGGGCTTATTTCAATTTATGGATTGTAAGGGGAGAGGGGGAAGAGGAGGCGAAAATGAATCTGGATGTCTTCCTGGATTCTTTGCAAAAGGGAAATGAGAAACATCCGGAGACTTTATCCGGAAGCAATACCTGGCGGGTAGATTTAAAGAAAATCCAGGTTAAGGATTCCAGAGTAGTCTATAAAGAAAGTGAATATGAAGCGGTGGATTACGGCATAAACTGGACAGATGTGGAGTGCAGGCATGTCAATGTTTCTGTTACAGAACCGGATTTTTCCGGCGGAAAATTTGCGGTAAAGGTTTCCGGTTTGAATTTTGAAGAAAAATCCGGATTTATAATCCGGGATATGGAAGGACAGGTGATTGCTGCCGATTCCAGTTTGCTGATTCAGCAATGTAAAATTTATACTGAGCGGAGTTTCCTGGATTTGCAGAAATTGGAATTCAACTGGGTGCCCGGCCGACGGGACTGGCGGAACTTTACTACTAAAATGCAACAGTATTATCGTCTGGGAAATTCTGAAGTCAGTTTTATCGATTTGGCTTATTTCAATGGAGTTTTACGTGGAATAGACAATACCGTAAAATGCCGGGGGATTGTTTCCAATACAGTAAACCGGATTGAGGGGAATAATCTGGTATTTGCTTTAGGAAAAGATTCCCATTTTAGGGGAAGTTTTAAGTCTCAGGGGTTGCCGGACGTTTGGAATACTATTTTTGAAATTCATCTGCAGGATGCTTATTTAAATCCGCAAGATCTGGAGACGATTTACTTGCCCTGGTTCAGGCAAAATATAAATATACCTACGCCTTTACATCATTTACCTTTTTTTGAACTGGACGGGGTTTTCAAAGGGAAAATTACAGATTTTATTTTTTTGATTAATAGCCGGACAGAAGGGCTGAAGGGGGATTTTAAGCTGGCATATTCTCCTTATGGTGCAGATTCCTTGGGTTGTACGAAGATTTCCGGCGATTTTAATTTTCCTGTTGTCCATTTTGGAAAATTGGGAGGAACTGATTTATTGAAATACGGTGCTTTGACCGGAAATTATCAGGGATATATGGATGATTCCCATACCGAGATCGATCTGTGGAGCAGAATTCCTTCTCTTCAGATCGGGAAAGGGAAAATCAGGGATGCTTCGGTTTCCCTGTCTGTGAAAGACGATGTGACCAGTATACTGTATTCTCTGGATAATGATAGTGTACGGGCTACAGCTGCTTTAAATTATAATCCGAGCGGAGGAGTTGATTTTTGGGGAGTTAAAGGCTTTATGGAGATTAACAACCTTTCTGATTTTGGTTGGGCTTTGTCGGAGGGAAAAGAGTCGGTGAGGACAGATTTTGATTTGGTTTTTGCAGAACAGGATAAGCGGAATCATTTTTGCAATTTTACGTTTTCCGATTTTTCTTATACAGGTCCGCAAGGACATTTCCTATTGGAAAACATCGGCTTGGAAAATCGTCTGGACAATGGATATTATATGAGCAGTTTGCTTTCAGATGTCGCCGATGTCCAGATTGAGGGGCATTATACCGGCATTTCTCCCCTGGCATTCACTGAAAAGTTAATACAGGGATATTTACCTGCTTTTCGGCATAAAAAAAATAAATTAACGAAAAAGGAGAATCTAGACTTTCGTTATGAGGTCGTGATTAAAGATGCCGGAAAGGTTTTGAGGGCGATATACCCTCAGCTGAGTATTTCTGAAGGCAGTAAAATAGCTGCTTACTATGGTAAAGATAAAGCCATTCATTTGAAAATGGATGCTGACACCATCCGTTACCGGGATTTTTGTGTGACTGCTTCCGAGATAGAACTGGAAGGGGATACGGAACGTTTACGATTGGTTTATACTGCGGATAAATTTGAATACGGGGATTTGTCCCGTTTATACAATGTCCGGAATACTTTGGTTTTAGGGGATAATAATATAAGCAATAAATTAATTTGGAGTAATTGGGAGGCCCAAACCTATAGCGGGGAATTGTCTGCTGATATAAAATTTGTTTCCCGGGGAGAAGAGGAGTATGTGACGGAAATCAATATTCATCCCGGGGTGATTATATTATCTGACAATGTGTGGCAGGTTAACAAATCGTGGATAAATGCGGTTGGTAAAGAGATTACAATTGAAGACTTCCGGATTAGCAATGGAAATCAGTTTTTGTCTGTAAACGGGGCTATTTCCGAAGATCCGGAAAAGGAGCTTTCCATCCGGGTAAATCAGTTTGATCTGGCAGAGCTCAGTCGTATAATTACAGATAATCGTTTGCATCTTTTTGGAACGACGAGCGGGGAAGTGGTTGTTCAGGATTATTATAAAGATAATTTACTGTATTCGGATATAAATGTAGAGAATTGGGGGATTACGCAGGATACTTTGGGTACTTTGCGACTGTTATCGGCTTGGGATTCCGATAGCAATGCCGTTATTCTGCGGGCTAAAAATGAGGTGGGATCCGTCATACCGCTTCAGGTATCGGGATATTATCAACCTTTGAACGATCAGTTGAATGTAGATATTCAGTTGTCTGAAATCGGATTGGATCGTTTGGGAATATATGCTTCGGATTATTTTACAAAGAGTACCGGAGGAATATCTGGAAAAGTCAAACTTTCCGGTTCCAGTTCGCGTCCGGATTTTTCCGGCCATTTGTTTTTGGATTCAGTATATTTAAATCTGAGAGATATGAATACTTCTTTTTTTATGAACGATAGTATTTATATTGACCGGAGTGACTTTATCCTGAAAGATTTTGTAGTGAAGGATGCGCAGAACAATGTGTCGGTTTGTTCTGGACGTTATCGGTTTTGGGAAAACCGGTATGATCTGAATATTGCTTCCCGCAATTTTTTACTGTTGAATACGACTTCCAGCCAGAATGAGTCTTTTTACGGGAGTGTGTATATCAGTGGTCTGACCAACATCAATAACCGGGATGGGGTCACCAACCTTACCGTCAACATTCGTCCGGAGAAAAATTCCCGTTTGTTTATTCCACTGACTTCGGCTTTATCGGAAGAAGACGGAAATTTTCTGCATTTTGTCAATCCCAACCAGCCTATGCGGAGGAAGGGGAATGTAACAAGCAGCAGTAATAATTTGACATTAAATGCCAATCTGGAAGTAAATGATAATCTGGAGGTACAGGTTGTATTTGATCCTACGATCGGAGATATTTTGCGGACGAAGGGGAACGGGGATGTTAAAGTAACTTTGGATCAGGACGGTATGATTAATATGTTCGGGGAATATAAAATATCCAAGGGGGATTATTTGTTTACACTCAGTAATTTGTTGAATAAAAAATTCGTGCTTACTCCGGGCGGAAGTATTAGCTGGAACGGTTCACCCTATGATGCTACAATTGATATCAACGCAATTTATAACCTGAAGACTTCTTTATATGAATTACTGACAAGCAGTAACTCCAATGCGGACCGCTCGACAAAAGTACCTGTAGAATGTGTTTTGAATCTGAGTGATAATTTGGCGAATCCCTTGGTAAAATTTAACATCAATTTCCCGACTTTGGATACGCAAACCAAGGGATTTGTTCAAAGTCTTTTCGCTAGTCAGGATGAAATTAATAAACAGGTATTTTCTTTACTGATTCTGAATAAATTCTATACGCCTGATTATATGAGCTCGACGGATATGGCGGAACGGAATGCTGGTTATCAGGCCGGGGTAACGACGGCAACCGAACTGGTATCGAATCAGCTTTCCCGTTGGTTATCACAGATCAGTAATAATTTCGATATCGGGTTTTCTTATCGCCCCGGGGATAATATTACGACCAATGAAATTGAAGTTGCTCTTTCCACTCAGATATTGAACGATAGGGTGACTTTATCGGCGAATGGAAATGTTGATGTGGGAGGGACAAAAAATGTAACATCCAGTTCGGCCAACAGTAGTAATATTGCCGGAGACTTTGATGTGGAAGTAAAACTGAACAAGCAGGGGACTTTGAAATTAAAGGCTTATTCCCATACCGATGAAAAAATTGTTTATAATGCAACGGAGACCATTCAGGGAGTCGGTATTTCTTATCAGGAAACCTTTGATACCTTCCGGGAATTATTGCACAAATATTTTGCTTTCCTGAAGAAAAAAAAGACATAAAAAATTTCGTTATTACCGGTCAGATTTTACTTTACAAATATTTTCTCTGTAAAAAAGAAGTAAAATAATTTTATTTATTGCATTTTTTTCTCAAATTGCATTCTGCAAACGATTACGATATTTCCTAAATTGATATAATTATGAATGCAAAGGATTACATGGACAGAGAGGCTCGTTACGGAGCCCATAATTATCATCCCCTGCCCGTAGTGCTGGAAAGAGGTGAAGGTATTTTTGTCTGGGATACGGATGGTAAACGTTATTTTGACTTTTTATCAGCTTATTCTGCTGTAAACCAGGGACATTGTCATCCCAAGATCGTGAAAGCAATGAGCGATCAGGCGCATAAGCTGGCTTTGACTTCCCGGGCTTTTTATAACAATGTTTTGGGGGAGTGGGAAGAGTTTGTAACCCGTTATTTCGGATATGATAAAGTATTACCGATGAATACCGGAGCGGAAGCGGATGAAACAGCCCTAAAACTTTGCAGGAAATGGGCTTATATGAAAAAAGGTATTCCTGACGGAAAGGCTAAAATTATCGTCTGCGACGGAAATTTTCACGGTCGTACCATTACTATTGTATCTTTATCCAATGATCCGGAATCTTACGGTGGTTATGGTCCGTTTACTCCTGGATTCATTAGAATTCCTTATAATGATCTCCCGGCTTTGGAAAAAGAATTGCAGGATCCGCATGTCGCCGGCTTTTTGGTAGAACCCATTCAGGGAGAGGCCGGTGTATATGTTCCGGATGAAGGATATTTAAAGAAAGCCTATGAGTTGTGTAAGGCCCGCAATGTTTTATTTATTGCCGATGAGGTGCAGACAGGGATTGCCCGTACGGGGAAATTACTGGCTTGCGACCACGAAGGGGTGCGTCCGGATATTTTGGTTTTAGGAAAAGCTTTGGGAGGAGGAGTGATGCCTGTATCCTGCGTATTGGCTGACGATGATATTATGTTGTGTATCCGTCCGGGAGAACATGGTTCTACATTTGGGGGGAATCCTATTGCAGCTAAAGTTTCCGTTGCGGCCCTGGAAGTGGTCCGGGATGAAAAATTAGCGGAAAATGCAGAAAATTTAGGAAAAATCTTCCGGGAAAAAATCCGACAGATTCCGTCCGACCGAATTGAGTTGGTGAGAGGAAAAGGGTTATTGAATGCTGTAGTGATAAAACCTAAAAATGGAAAAACAGCTTGGGATGTCTGTTTAAAAATGCGGGATAAAGGTTTGTTGGCCAAGCCTACCCACGAACATATTATTCGCTTTGCGCCTCCTTTAATTATCAATAAAGTAGAGTTAATGCAGGCAATTGGTCTGATTGAAAATACTTTTGCAGAGTTAGATTAAAAAGTAAAAACGGCTCTTCTTCATTCAAAATTCAGCAGGAGAAGAGCCGTTTATTTTATATCAATACTTGAAACTGCTTCCTCCCAGGAATTCCCTTAAAATGGAAGTGGTGGGGATTTCCCGTGTGGGCACGGCTTTTATATAGGAGAAAAATTTCAAAAGCCTCAAAGCCTTGGAATGTTCGGGATATTGTCCCCTGACTTCTCTCAGCAGAGGTTCTGCCTGTTGTTTTAAAGCTCCTAATTCATAGATCAAAGCAGAATTAAAGATGATATCGGCTTCCTCCTGATAAGGTACAATGTGTTTTTCTTCTCCTTTTAATACACTTTCCCAGCGTTTTAAGGTTTCCAGGGCGGAATAATTACGATATTTGTAGTCCCTCACCATTCTCCGGATCAAACGGTTGTCTGCCGGATTGATCAGATTGTGGTTGTCGATGGAAATAGACGTCAAAGCGGATACAAATATTTTAAATAAAGCTTCAGGGGGTAAGAGCTGAGTTAACTTTGGATTCAGCCCGTGAATGCCTTCGACAATAATCACATTGTTTCTATTGATTTTCAGTTTTTCTCCGTCATAATAACGTTGTCCTGTTTCAAAAGAAAATTTAGGAATCTCCACTTCTTCTCCTTTGAGGAGACGGAGCATATTATCGGAGAATGTTTCTATGTCCAGGGCCTCGATGCTCTCAAAATCGAATTCTCCCTTTTCATCCCTGGGCGTATTTTCCCGGTTGACAAAATAATTGTCCAGGGATAACATGATCGGCCGGATACCGTTTACCATAAGCTGTATGCTGAGCCGTTTACTAAAAGTTGTTTTCCCCGAAGAGGAGGGACCGGAAACTAAAATTACTTTGACTTTTTTACCTTTTGCTTTGATTTTATCCGCAATTAAAGAAATTTTCTTTTCGTGCAGCGCTTCGCTGATTTTAATCATCGCTCCGGCATATTTCATTTCTACAATTTTATTCAGCCCTCCGATATCTGAAACTCCTATGATTTTGCCCCATCTTTTATATTCACTGAATATTTGAAATAGTTTATTTTGAGCTACCAGGGGAAGCACTTCAGCAGGACGTTTGCGATCGGCTAGCCGGAGCAACATACCGTCTTTATAAGGTTCCAGACCAAAAGTTTCCAGACATCCGGTAGACGGAGCCAAGGTCCCGTAAAAATAGTCGGCTGTGTCCTGAATATAGTAAACGGATGTATAAAGCCTTCCCCGGGTTTCCATCAGCTCGGATTTATCTTTCAATCCTTGTTTTTTAAATATCCGGATGGCTTCTTTGGTGGGGATTTCTTTGCGAATAATCGGGTAGTCTGCTCGGATGATTTCCTGCATTTTTTTGTGGATGTTTTCAATCACTTCCGGACAAAGGCAGACATCTTTATTGGCTATCCGGCAAAAAATGCCATTCGAAATAATATATTCAGCAATTAGCGTCTTTTGGGGGAAAAGCGAATGTACGGCTTTGTAAAGTACAAAAATCAATGAACGTGTATAGATGCTATACCCATCCAAAGTTGTAATATCAATGAAATTGACTTGCATCGGATTCATGATAATGTATTGTAAATCCTGCAGTTGATTGTTTACCAAAGCGCCTAGGAATCGCCTGTGGTTGTCCGGGAATACGATTTTTTTTAAATCCCGTAAATTACTACCTATTTCTATTTCGTAGTATTTCCCGGTATTTTCGCACATTATATTGACTTTTTCCATATTGTTGTTGGTATGCGTAAAGCAGATTATTAAAGTTTGGCTGTTTCATTCAATTCCTTGCAAATAGTATGCCTGTTTTGGCTTTTAACGAGAAGGGACCGGAATTTATCAGCGTTAATCTTCCTTAATTTAACAGCAGATTATTTTTTAAAAAGGGAAGATATTTTCTATCCCGGAAGCGTGTATTTATCTGTAATTTTCCGGGTTTACCGGAATTAAAATTTCATAAACTTTATGTTCGTGATTTTTCAGGCCGGATTTTCTTAACCAGGGATTAAAACGCTTGAGAGTTTTATATGAAATTTTGTGTTTATGAGCGAAATCGGCCCAACTTTCGAC
>JAEXFF010000258.1 GCA_023400335.1 Bacteroidota bacterium | reverse complement strand
CTTCTGTATCAGACAGGGCGTCATTATCGATTACCCTCATTTAACTCTTACAATCAGCCAACTGGAATAAAACATCTGTTTTTCCTGAATAAAGAAGTTCATTTACATCGTTTTTCTTTCCTCATTTTCTCTTTCTTATTTCCAGATCTTTTTCAGACATACGATTTCTTTTCTTTTTTAAATATCAACTTCGGATAAATCAGAAATAACAGTGATTATTTCAAAAAAATATTATACTTTTGCGCATTAAATCTTCGTGGAAGAACAAATAAAGTTTAAGTAATATAAAAAACAATTTTTAAAATGCGAAACAAAGGAGCGATAACACTACTCACGATAGCGCTCGCGCTAGTGAGTGCTTACCAGTTGTTTTTCACTTTCAAAACACCCCAGGTGGAGAAAGCAGCCCGGATATATGCCGCCGGCGATTCCGAGAAAGAAAGAGCATATCTGGATTCTATTGCTAACAAGAATGTATACAACTTTCTGGGGTTAGTAAAATTTACGTACAAGGAATGTAAGGAACTGGAACTTCCGTTAGGCCTTGACTTACGAGGCGGTATGAACGTTACGATGGAAGTTGACGTGGTAGATGTAGTAAAGAGCCTCGCAAATAACAGTCAGGACCCGGCTTTCTTAAAAGCATTAGACGAGGCTGTAAAGATGCGTACGACAAGTCCGAAAGATTTTGTAACGCTGTTCGGGGAAGCATTTGCCAGAATTGCTCCCAATGCTCAGTTGGCTTCTCCTGATATTTTTGGTACTGTAGAGTTAAAAGATAAGATTAAAGTGGGTGCCAGTAATAAAGAAGTGTTAGATGTGATCCGTAAAGAAGCTGACGGAGCCATCGATAACACTTTCAATATTCTCCGTACCCGTATTGACCGTTTTGGGGTTGCACAGCCCAATATCCGTAAAGCAGATATCTCTGGCCGGATCAATATTGAATTACCGGGTATCAAAGATGCTCAGCGGGTAAGAAAACTTTTACAAGGAACAGCAGCTCTCGAATTTTACGAAACTTATGAAAATGCAGAGTTTTTCGAGAATTTAGTCAAAATCAATGAAAAGGTAAAAGAACTGCAACGTTCTGCAGACATTCTGAGCCTGAATAAAGATACCCTTCAATTAAGCGAAACGCTTGAAAAAGAAACGGTAACAACAGATACTCCGGACGAAGGTTTAAAAGCACTTATTGAACAAACTTCAAAAGATTCGCTTAATTCTATAAATGAAGAGGAAATGAGAAAACAAAACCCGCTTTTCTCACTTCTCATTCCGGCACAAGGACAAGATGGTTCTTTCCGGCCGGGATCCACAATAGGATATGCGTATCTCAAAGATACTACAGCCGTCAAAGCTTTATTGGCTCTTCCGCAAGTAAAAGCGTTGATACCCCGTAATGCGCGTTTATTATGGGAAATGAAACCGATGGGAGATATGGTCGCCTTGCATGCAATAAAAATTACGACCCGTGACGGAAAGGCTCCTTTGGATGGAGGTGTAGTGGTAGATGCCCGGAAATCTTTCGATGATCACAATGGAGGTGCTCCTGTTGTATCTATGAACATGAACGGAGAAGGTGCTAAAACCTGGGCCCGTTTGACAAAAGACAATATCGGACGCAGTATTGCGATCGTTTTGGACGGGTATGTGTGTTCTTCCCCTACGGTGCATTCCGAAATTAAAGGAGGTAGTTCCCAAATCAGCGGTAGCTTTGATGTGAAAGAAGCAGAAGACCTGGCAAATATTCTGAAGTCCGGTAAATTACCGGCCCCGGCCCGTATTATTGCTGATGAAATCGTCGGACCGTCTTTGGGACAGGAATCCATTCAAACCGGTATGTGGTCTTTCATCATTGCTTTTGCATTGGTATTATTTTACATGCTTTTCTTCTATAGTAAAGGTGCCGGTCTCGCTGCCGATATTGCTTTATTGGCGAACTTATTTTTCCTGTTTGGTATTCTGGCCTCCATCGGAGCTGTACTTACCCTGCCGGGTATTGCAGGTATCGTGTTGACCATGGGTATGTCCGTAGACGCTAATGTATTGATCTACGAACGCATCGAAGAAGAAAAGCGGGCCGGTAAAGGTTTGAAATTAGCAATCAAAGAGGGATATAAAAATGCTTATTCGGCCATCATCGACGGTAACGTAACGACTTTGTTAACCGGATTTATCCTGTATTATTTCGGAGAAGGCCCGATTAAAGGTTTCGCAACAACTTTGATTATTGGTATTTTTTCATCTCTGTTCTGTGCCATTTTCATTACCCGCTTGATATTGGAACGCGCCTCCAGCAAGAGAGACAATGTATCTTTTACGACCGTCTTTACACAAAATTGGCTGAGGGATGTAAAATTCCCCTTCTTACAAAAACGGAAAATTTCTTATATTCTTTCCGGCATTGCAATTGTCCTTTCTGTCGTTTTCCTGGTTACCAAAGGCCTGGATAAAGGTATAGACTTTGTGGGAGGTAGAACTTATACGGTAACTTTCGACAGGCCCGTACAGGTAGAAGACGTTGCCGCAAGTCTGGCAGAAGTATACGGAAGTGCCCCTGAAGTAAAGACATTCGGTGGAGAAAACCAGGTGAGAATTACGACAAAATATAAAATTGATGCCGAAGGAACGGAAGTAGATGACGAAGTAGAAACCTTACTGTATGAAGGGTTAAAAGACTACTTACCCGACGGAACCAGCCGGGAACAATTCCTGGAAGTTAATCGTCAGATGTCAGAAAAGGTCGGTCCTGCTGTAGCAGAAGATATTACCCGTGCTGCAATTTGGTCAGTTGTACTGGCCTTGCTGGTTATCTTTGTCTATATCATGTTCCGTTTTTCTCAATGGCAATACGGAGCCGGAGCTGTCATCGGTCTGGCCCATAACGTCATCATTGTAATGGGAGTATTCTCAATATTCTCCGGAATATTACCTTTCTCCCTGGAAATTGATCAGGCCTTTATCGCCGCTATATTGACGGTAGTCGGATATTCTATCAACGATACGGTAGTGGTATTCGACCGTATCCGGGAATATCATACCCTCTATCCGAAACGGGATGATATGTCCGTTACAGACGCCGCTTTGAACTCTACCTTGAGACGTACTTTCAGTACTTCCTTATCAACAATTGTAGTACTGCTTGCTATTTTCATTTTCGGCGGTACTTCTATCAAAGGATTTATATTTGCCTTATTGGTAGGGATCTGCGTCGGAACATATTCGTCCCTGTTTGTCGCCACTCCGATTTCTTACGACCTGAGACGGATGTTTGAGAAAAATAAAAAATAAAATATCCTTTTTACTTTAAAAAAGCCACCTTCGGGTGGCTTTTTTGTTCTCTGCAAAGTTGTTAAAGTAGGGGAATCCGTAAACAAATTGCAACCTTTTTTTTACATTTGTAAGAAATGCATATTTCACCATTCCACGAGTTTTATTGATAGCATGAAGCAAAGACCAGTTTACACAGAACCTGAAAATTGTCAGGACTGTTACAAATGCATACGGGAATGTCCGGTAAAGGCTATCCGGATTGAAAACAACAAAGCTTATATTATTGCAGAACGCTGTATCTATTGCGGGCATTGCACGCAGGTATGCCCGACCGGAGCAAAGAAAATCAGAGACGGAGTACCGGCCGTAAAGGAAATTCTCAAACAGCATAAGCGGGTTATACTCTCTTTAGCCCCCTCTTATGCCAGTGAATTCGGGGATTTACCTGCTTCTTCCCTTATAGCTGCTATCAAGCGACTGGGTTTCAGCGATGTATCAGAAACAGCTTTGGGAGCCGAATTGGTATCTGCTGCTGTAAACGAATATTTATTGCAATCTCCCGGTGGTATTTATATTTCTTCCGCCTGCCCTGTGGTAGTAGAGTACATCCGGAAATACGCTTCCGGCCACATTTCTTCCATCACCCCTCTATTTTCTCCTTTACTTGCACATGCCCGTTTTTTAAAAAAACAATACGGGGAAGATATCAAGGTTATTTTTGCCGGCCCCTGTATTGGAAAGAAGACAGAAGCCGATAACTTTAAAGAATTGGTAGAAATAGCCATCACCTTTAAAGACTTAAAACTATGGATGGAAAAAGAAGGGATTCATCCGGAAACAGAAAAAGGGGAAGGGATGCAGTTTATACCTTACAAATCGGGGAAGGGAGCACTT
>JAEXFF010000248.1 GCA_023400335.1 Bacteroidota bacterium | reverse complement strand
TTCCAGAATATTCCGGTTTAACTGTATTTCTTTTAAAACCGTTCCGGCCATACACAAACAATCTGTCAACTCGCTAAAAGCCGGAAAAAATATTTCTTTTGTGAGCTGCATATCCCGGAAATAACCCGAATTGAGATTGGCGCAGATTAAAGCCAATTGGCCCGGTAAAGATTGAATACGATTACATTTAGCCCGAATTAATTCGAATATATCAGGATTTTTCTTGTGAGGCATAATACTTGAACCGGTTGTAAATTTATCCGGTAATTTTAAGAATCCGAAATTTCCGCAAGAAAACAAACAGATATCTGCAGCCATTTTCCCTAAAGTCGTAGCCACTGCCGCCAAAGCAAACAATACATTTTTTTCCATTTTTCCCCTTTGCATTTGGGCATAAACGGAATTATAAGCCAAATCCTCAAATCCCAATAAGGAAGTAGTCAGTCTCCGGTCGAGAGGCACAGAAGAGCCATAGCCCGCCCCAGAGCCGAGAGGATTCGTATTGACCATGTCGTAAGCAGCTTTTAAAAACAGTAAATCATCGGCCAGCGACTCGGCATAAGCACTGAACCACATTCCGAAAGAAGAAGGCATTGCGATCTGTAAATGGGTATACCCCGGTAATAAAACCCCTTTGCTTTCTTCCGCTTTCGCCATAAGGATTTCGAAAAATTCCTGCACATGCTGAAGCACACTTATCAGGGCAGAGCGGGTAAATAATTTTATATCCGTAAGTACCTGATCATTACGGGAACGGCCGGTATGAATCCTTTTCCCGGCCTCTCCGCATTTCCGGGTCAATAAATATTCGATCTGGGAATGTATATCTTCTATTCCCTCTTCTATTTTAAATTCTCCCCGGTCGATAACTTGCCCAATTTCTTTTAAAGCATTCTCCAAATCCGTTACTTCCTGATTGTTCATTAATCCGATGGAATGCAACATTTTTAAATGAGCCATATTTCCCAGCACATCCGCTTTTGCCAGCAGCACATCCAGTTCACGGTCTTTTCCGACCGTAAATTTTTCTGTAAAACGGTCAATATCATATCCTTTATCCCAAAGTTTCATGACTTTTATATTTAAATGTTAGAATGTTCAGAACCGAAAGTTATCTAATAATCGCACAAACAGGCCGATACCTTCTTCTATTTCCTCCAGGCGAATGTATTCATCAGCTGTATGACTGCGGGCACTGTCTCCGGGGCCAATCTTCAGGGAAGTCCAGGGAATAACGGCCTGATCAGAAGTAGTAGGGGAACCGTAAGTAGTCAATCCGACAGCTTTACATCGTTTTACCAGCGGATGATTTTCAGAAATACAGGAAGAATTCAGGGAAAAAGAACGGGGTTTTACCTCGCTCTTTACCCGGGAACGGATTATATCAAAAATCTCAGCATTAGAATAATGCTCATTTACCCGTATATCCACCATAAAACGGCATTCTGCAGGTACGACATTGTGCAAAGTTCCTGACTGTATACCGGTTACTGTCATTTTCACCTCTCCCAGTAAATCCGACACCTTTCCGAAACGGTAATTCCGGAACCATTCTATATCCGGCAAAGCTTCGTAAATAGCATTTATTCCTTCTTCCCGGGCAGCATGTCCGGCTTTCCCCTTCGCTATACAGTCCAATACCATCAACCCCTTTTCAGCAATCGCAGCCTGCATCCCGGTAGGCTCTCCAATTAAAGCCAAAGCGATTCCCTCCAATTCTTCCACTACGCTTTGTACACCTCCTTTTCCAGTATTCTCTTCTTCGGCTGAGTTCAGGTAAATCATATTATAAGGCTGAACCTTTTTATCCAATTGTAAAAAAGCAGCCAACATGGAAACAATACTCCCTCCCGTATCGTTACTTCCCAATCCAAACAATTTCCCCTCCCGGATTTCCGAGCGGAAAGGATCAAGCGTCCAGGCAGAATTCGGTTTAACTGTGTCGATATGGGCTTCTAATAAAAGGGTCGGTTTAACCGGATCGAAATTACGGGAACGTACCCATACGTTATTTCCTTTACGAAAAGTGTTATAACCGAGTTTGGCCCAAGTGATTTCCATCAGATCCGCAACCCGATCTTCTTCCCCGCTGAAAGAAGGAATAGAGATAATTTTCATTAACAAATCAACTGCTTCCGAAACCTGCATATCTTAGTTTTTATTTATTTTTCCAAAAACACTTTTCTTATTCCTTCATCAGTACCGTCCCGCCTTCCAAATCCGCAGGACTGGTCAATCTCACTTTTTTTACACCGGCATCCAGGGTTTTAAAAGCGTTTTCCAATTTAGGCAGCATACCTGCATGTATATTTTTTTCTTTCAATAATTCTTTATATGTTTTCCGGTCGATAAAAGGAATAACAGAGTTTTCGTCCTGAATATCTTTCAATACGCCCGGTTTATCCAAGCAAAATACCAATTCTGTTTCATACTTCCGGCTCAATGCTATAGCAGTAGCGGAAGCGACACTATCGGCATTGGTATTCAACAGTTGCCCGGCAGCCGAGCAGGTAATAGGAGAAAGCACAGGCATGATTTCCCTTTCCAGCAAAAAAGCCAGAACCTCTTCTTTCACCTGTTCGATATCCCCGACATAACCCCAGTCGATAGCTGTAATTGCCCGTTTATGAGAAACAATAACGTTCATATCACAACCGGACAAACCACAGGCATTTATCTGCTTGGCTTGTAAACAGGCTACAATCTTTTTATTTGCTAAACCGGCATACGCCATTACGGTAACGTCCAAAGTCAGGGCATCTGTAATCCGCCTGCCCTCATGCATACGGGTTTCTATTCCCAAACGGGTTGCCAATTGGCCTGCCATACTTCCCCCTCCATGTACCAACACGCAAGACGGATAATAAACTGCCAATTTATTACAAAGCTCATCCAGTATCCGTTCGTTTTCAACCAGCTTACCGCCTACTTTTACTATTTTGATCATACCCTAATCTTTTGAAACTATATTTTTAAGACTCCATTACTATCCGGAAAGCCTTCAAAAATTCATCGGCTTCTTTCCGGGTAATTGTCAGTGCCGGTAATAAACGAAGTGTATTTGTCCCACTGTACCCGGTCAGAATATGATGGTCTTTTAACAGTCTGGCCCGTATCTCTTTTTGCGGGTTCTCCGTATCCACCCCGATCATCAGTCCCCTTCCCCTCACTTCCTTCACTCCTTTTATTTTCCCCACTTCATGCATGAGGTATTTTCCTATACCGGCAGCATTGTTGACAACATATTCCTTCCCGATCACTTCCAATACCGCCAATGCTGCAGCACAAGCCAGATGACTGCCACCGAAGGTAGTCCCTAGCATTCCTTTTCTGGCCTGTATTTTTCCGGCAATCAATAGCCCGGCTACGGGAAAACCATTTCCCATTCCCTTAGCCATCGTAATAATATCCGGTTTAACCCCTGCATATTGATGCGAGAAAAACTTCCCGCTTCTGGCATAGCCGCACTGGATCTCATCTACAATCATAAATGTCCCGCTTGCCTGACAGCATTCCTGCATCCGGCGTAAAAATTCATCTTCAGCCAGACGAATTCCACCCACACCTTGTATTCCCTCTACAATTACCGCAGCGTACTGTCCGCTAGACAGTTCCTTTTCCAAAGCCTGGATATCATTTAAGGGAATAAATGTTACTCTGTGATGCTGATTCATCGGAGCCTGAATAGTGGGATTATCGGTTATGGCAACAGCTGCACTGGTCCTGCCGTGGAAAGCACCCTTAAAAGCCAGTATTTTATCCCTTCCGCTTGCAAAAGAAGCCAGTTTTAATGCATTCTCATTGGCCTCAGCCCCGCTATTACAAAGAAAAAGCTGATAATCCTCACAACCGGCAAGACGGCATAATTTCTCAGCCAATTCTTCCTGTAAAGGATTTATTACAGCATTCGAGTAAAACCCCAGCTTACTTAATTGCCGGGTTAATTTTTCTACATAAACAGGATGACTATGCCCAATGGATATTACTGCATGCCCTCCATAAAAATCAAGATATTTTTCTCCCTCCTTATCCCATAGATAAGCTCCCTTAGCCTCTACCGGTTCTATATCAAGCAAATCATAAACTTCAAATAATCCCATAACTGAAAATTTAAACGGCCTGGAAATACTTTATGGTCCTCCAAGTCTGTAATTACTTTAAAAATAATTCGCCTTTAACTGAAGTCCTGCCGTTTCCGGTAAACCGGACATCAGGTTCATGTTCTGCACAGCCTGACCGGAAGCTCCTTTCAACAGATTATCAATTACCGAAGTAATCAGTATTTTTCCCTCCTGCTGAGCGATCTGAATAAAACAATAATTCGTATTCACCACCTGTTTCAGATAAAGAGGATCATCACTTATACATACAAACGGATGAGCCTGATAGTATTTTCTATACATATCCGTCAGTTCAGTTTTCGAATAATTGCACCGGAGTACCGTATTAATCAGAATCCCGCGGGTATGGCATCCTCTTACCGGCACAAAAGCCAGATCGTAAAGATTTTTAGCCCCGGCTCTCTGTAAGGTTTCTTTGATTTCAGCCAAATGCTGATGAGTAAAAACTTTATAATTCGACAAATTATTACAACGGTTACTGAAATGCGTATCAATCGCAGGCTTTTGTCCGGCACCCGTAGAACCTGTAATGCCGAAGACGGTAATGTCATCGGGTAAACCGTTCGCAACCGCTAAAGGCAATAATCCCAATTCTATGGCAGTAGCAAAACATCCCGGATTTGCAATATACTGGCTTTTAATGATTACTTCCCGGGCTAACTCCGGTAAACCGTATACAAACCCATTGGCTTGTGCAGCCAGACGGAAATCATTTCCCAGATCGATGATCTTTACCCGGGGAGGTACAGAATATTTTTCCAGGAATTCAAGAGATACACCGTGCCCCATACACATAAACAAAACATCTATGTCTGAAAAATCTATTTCAGAAAATGTCAGGGGAAGATACAACAAATCCTGATGAACTTTCGAAACCGGTTCCCCGGCATGCGACTCACTTTGAATATATTTTATTTCTGCCTGCGGATGATTCACCAGCACCCGGATCAATTCTCCGGCTGTATAACCGGCTCCGCCGGCAATCCCTATCCTAATCATGCTCTTACTATTGTCTCCCATAAATAGTCCTTATTTCTTACAAATCGTGATTCACCGCATTATAAATCTTCAACGGCATAGCGATCATTTTCGTAAACCCTTTTACGTCCTCAGCAGTCCAGGCATTATTCATTTCCCCATATTCTGCAAAACCGGAATTCATCAGATCGTGAGCGGACTCGATTCCGATCAAGTCAAAATGATAAGGCCGCAGCTGTATGCTGACTTTTCCACTGACATTCCGCTGACTATTTTCCAGAAATTTCTCAATGTCCCGCATAACCGGTTCTGCATACATGGCTTCATGTAAAAACATGCCATACCAATTTCCCAATTGTTCTTTCCAGTATTGCTGCCACTTTGTCAAGGTATGTTTCTCCAGTAATTCATGCGCCTTAATAATCAAAAGCGGAGCGGCAGCTTCAAATCCCACACGTCCCTTAATTCCGACAATCGTATCCCCTACATGCGTATCCCGGCCGATTGCCCAGGGGCTTGCAATTCCCTCAATTGTGTTGATCGCTTTAATTTTCTCTACCGGGCAGCCATTGACGGCAACGATTTCCCCCTTTTCAAATTCAATCTCCAGTATTTCTTTACCCGTTTTCTGCAATTGCGAAGGATAAGCTTCTTCAGGCAAATTTGTATCGGCCCGTAAAGTCTCTTTCCCCCCGACAGAAGTACCCCATACCCCTTTGTTAATGGAGTATTCCATTTTTTTCCAATCGTAATTTACACCATGCGCCTTCAGATAGGCAATTTCTTCTTCCCGGGATAACTTCAGATCCCGGGTAGGGGTAATAATCTTTTTATCCGGAGCGAAAACAGTAAAACAAAGATCAAAACGAACCTGATCATTTCCGGCTCCGGTACTGCCATGAGCGATATACTGGGCGCCGATTTCGTTTGCATATTCCACGATAGCCAGCGCCTGGAAGGTACGTTCGGAACTTACAGAGACCGGATAAGTGTGATTACGCAATACATTTCCGAAAACCATATATTTAATACACTTCTCATAGTAATCGGTTGTCACGTCCAGATTTACATGCTTTTTAGCCCCCAGAGCATAGGCTTTTTCTTCTACCGCCTTTAATTCTTCCGGAGTGAATCCCCCTGTATTGGCCAAAGCTGTATATACTTCCAATCCAAGCTCCTCACTCAGATATTTTACACAATAGGAAGTATCCAATCCTCCGCTATATGCTAAAACGACTTTTTCCATTTTTATCTTCATTACAAAAGTTATAAATATGATTTATGTTTTAAAATCCTGTTTTCAGTGGTTATTTTCGGTATGAAACCAACTATCAGTATCCCTCTCAGGAACCCTCTGTCTGAACCGAAAGTTTTTTAGAAAAACCATACTGCCTTGTTTTCTTCCGCAAAACCACACGATTAACCGGAAAATACCCCTTTTAAAACTTCGCCTGTCCCCTTCGCGATTTAAAAACAGGCAAACTTTTTCAATAAACGGATAATTCCCGAACGTTTCCGCCCCATTTTCTTTAATTCTGCCTCACGCCTGGCAATAGCTTCCGGATCATATACCATACCTGTACACAAACATTTCGTCATATTCGTACGCTGAAGAATATCGTAATTCACACAGGATTTACAACCGGCCCAAAACTGTTCGTCATCGGTTAGTTTAGCAAAAGTAACCGGTACATATCCCAATTCGGTATTGATCCGCATCACCTGTTCCCCTGTAGTTAATCCAAATAATTTGGCCTGCGGAAATTTTTTACGGGACAACTCAAAAGCAGCCCGTTTAATTTTTTTCGCTACTCCCATTCCCCTATAGGAAGGTTTTACAATCAAGCCCGAATTGGCAACGAATTTTTCATGACCCCAGGATTCGATATAACAAAAACCTACAAATTCCTCCCGGTTTAAAGCTATAATGGCTTTCCCCTGTTTGATCTTACCGGTTATATATTCATCCGTTCTCCGGGCTATACCCGTTCCACGAGCCTTAGCTGCTTCATCTATGGTATCATTAATAGTTGTAACATATTTCAAATGCTTCTCAGAAGCAACCATCACATCTATTTTCATCTCCTTCTAATTTAAATGCGTTTAAGATTTATAGTTTGTCCTCTCTCCTCCCCCCTATTGGATTCCGATGCAAATATATGCATAAATATTTATTTAAAACAAATATTTATGCAATTTTATTCTTTTATCAGCAGTTTTTTCTAAGCTAAAATAGAGGATTTACAGAGGGAGCAAACGTATGCATAAATATTCAATATTTATAAAGATTCTAAAAAGGGAAGACTACAGTACAGTATTTCCAATTCTGTTTTGTAGAGTTAAAATTATTTCAGATCGTCATTAAATAAATTCATTTTTATTACGAATTGACAGTAAATAGGAGCATTTTGTAAGAATATATTAGAAAAATTTTTAATTCGGGATATTTTTTCTAGTTTTGTTTTCGCAAACGTTAACAACAAAGATCATGGAGAAGAATTTTACATTGAATCCTAATCCTTTAGTTCAGTTTTTACAAAAAGAACAAAAAGAATTTACGAAGGCTGATATTATAAAATACGTCACCGAAAATCAGATTGAAATGATCAATTTTCGATATGTAGGAGCCGACGGCAGATTAAAAACTTTAAATTTTATTATTAGCAGTCTGGAACATTTGGACAGCATCTTAACCTACGGAGAGCGTGTAGACGGATCCAGTCTATTCCCTTATATAGAAGCGGGATCCAGCGATTTATATGTTATCCCTCGTTATCGTACAGCTTTTCTGAATCCGTTCAGTGAAATCCCGGCATTGGATATTTTATGCAGCTATTATACAAAAGACGGGAAACCGTTGGAAAGTGCTCCGGAATACACTCTCCGGAAAGCTCACGAAGAGTTTAAAAAAGTGACGGGCATGGAATTTCAGGCCATGGGAGAATTGGAGTATTATGTGATCAGCGAAAAGGAAGAATTGTTTGAAACAGCCGACCAAAGAGGATACCATGAATCCACTCCTTTTTGTAAATGGGCAGATTTTCGCTGCGAATGTATGCGGGCCATTGCTCAAACGGGTGGAAAAATCAAATACGGTCACTCGGAAGTAGGTAATTTTACCCTCGGTAACATCCAATACGAACAAAATGAAATCGAATTTTTACCGGTAGATATCGAAGAAGCTGCCGATCAATTGGTGATTGCCAAATGGATTATGCGTACTTTAGCACTTCAATACGGTATCAATTTGACTTTTGCTCCTAAGATCACAGCAGGTAAAGCGGGAAGCGGATTGCATATCCATACCCGTCTGATGAAGGATGGCAAGAATATGTATATTGAAAACGGTAAACTAACCGACAACGCCCTAAAAGCCATTGCCGGAATTCTGAATATTGCTTCTTCTCTGACAGCTTTTGGCAACACGAATCCGACTTCTTATTTCCGTTTGGTTCCCCATCAGGAAGCTCCGACCAATATTTGTTGGGGAGACCGTAACCGTTCAGTACTGGTA
>JAEXFF010000128.1 GCA_023400335.1 Bacteroidota bacterium | reverse complement strand
CTGTTATGCTTATATTTCGATAGATACAGCTTTACGTTTCCGCGTATTTGCAAAAGGACAAATTAAAATTACCCCTGAAAACAATGTTCCAAGGGTAATTTTGTATTAAAATACTTCTTAATTTACTTTTCAGCTATAGCTTTTTCTACGGAAACTGATCGTGCATTTTTTCCAGAAGACATTGTACTTATTCCACTTGTGGCAGAAGAAATTCTGGTCATTGTCATATCTGTCGTTACAGGATCTACATTGTAAGAATACCAGCTATCCGGCTTTTTAAAATGGTATCCTACACCGATAATATCGTCCTGTGTTATCCAGGTGACAACATTGCCTTTTCTCTGACTAATCATACAGGTATATTTTCCGAGACTAATACTATAGGCTTTTGTAGCACCTGTAAAGGCAACCTGATACCCATCTTCGTCTGTACCCATATTTTCCTGGTTTTCAACCCTAATCGTACCATCTGCTGCGGTGAAGTTCATGGTAAAGGGGAAATTCGTAGCCAGATCGGAACCACCCCAACCATATACCAAATAAGAAGTCCCTGCCACTTTTTCAACAATTTTCACTTCAAGGGTTACGGCACTACCGTCTTTCCTGGATTTTGCATTCAGTCTCCAGGTTCCCAGATAGTCTGTGTAAATATAAAGTCTTTGAGTTACCTGGATCTCAACATTATAACCGTCCAGACTAAGGGTAACTACAGCTGTACGAGCAGCAGTTCCTGGATTCTTTTCAGCTGTAATATTTACATAATTGCTGCCCTTGCTAACACTTAACCAGGATGCACTGGATTTAGCCGTAAATGTTCCGGAAGCTTCTACTGGCACTTTCAGAGTTTCTCCGTCATTGGAAAGAATTACGTCCGTATTTTCAGGTATTAAAACAATACCGTCCTGAGTAACAGTAACAGATACATTAAAAGTTCCCGACGTAAGCATTACAGTCGTTGTCCGGATAGGATGACCACTATTATCGGCAGTTTTGAGTACTAACGTATCCCCCATTACCCGGGTCGTCAGCCAATCTGCCTGCGATGTTGCCGTAAACGGTATTTCACAATCTACGAAAATAAAAGCTTCACTGGCTTTAATAGGCATCATAATCTCTGTTACTTCCGGAGCCGGAGCTCTATTACCACTTTGTGTTACAGGAACAACTCTTTCTAAACCGTTTTGTTTAATAAGTACCAATCCTGTACGTCCATTTACTGTATTATTCGGAGAAGCTGTAACGGTGATAGTCTTTCCGGAAACGGATACCGTAAACCAATCCTGATCAGCAGTAGCAGTAGCCCCGGGAGCTTTTAGTTCGATGGTTCCCGTTCCTCCGAGTACTGAAAATATTACCCCGGAACTTTCTATTCCCAGTTCTGGAACTGTAGTATCATTTTCTCCATCAGAACAGCCTATTGCAAAGGCAAGCAGACAAAGAGAAAATATATAAAATAATTTTTTCATAGTCATAAATTTTATTGCTTTACAAATACAACATTGGTAAACCGGCCATATTGGTTGGCATAACTGCTGACTCTAGTCCCTGAATCATCGAAAGAATAATAATAGAAAGAGTCTGCTTTGTAGTCAACCCACATCTTATCATCTATCATAGTAATAACCATTTTACCATTTTCTTCAGAAACGACTCCTTTTAGTCCGGCATCGCCCCATGTTAAATAATTGGTGGATGAATCATACATAACAATACCCATATACAATCCTTCTGAAATAAGCCCTAATCTTTTTTGAACTTTCAGACCAATTATACCTGCTCCCAGATCGTATTTCAATTCTAAATCATAAGGGAACACGCTGCCGGAAAGAGTATACGTTTTTTTACTTTCTTTCCGACTTATCGTAACTGTTGCGGTTTTACCACCAGTATATTTCATTGTATAATTTCCCAGATAATCATTATAAAAATGGAAACCTTCAGGCATATATACGGCTAACTTCACATCTACTCCTGCATCCGTACAAATAAAAGATTTTTGTTCTTCATTCCACTCGAAATTTTCCATGGTTACTTGCTGATTATTTCTGTCGTCTCTCGTATAAACAAATGGTTCATATAGTTTTATTCCTGTAGGAGTACAAGTGAAAGCTAGATCCTCTTCATTTACAACCGTCTCTCCCTCTGCATTAATTTCATTATAAGAAACTGTCAAAACCCGACCAGAACGATTTGCAATACAAATCGTATCTTCATTTATCAAGAAGTTATAATTTCCATAAGAGGAAGCTTCTTCTGCTACTAATACTTCCTGGAAATATTCTTTTGCATTCAGTGGTCCATCCAAACGGGTCATCACCAGTTTATTGCCATATTTCTTCCCTTTCAGTACGATTTTACTGGGAGTCACTTCCATAAACACAAATTCATAATCCCCGCACATACCGTCTACATCCTGAGAACCTTTGGGTTCTGTAAAGTAATGGATGATTTCATTGTAGGTATTAAAAGTCAATACCGGTCCCATATCAGAGATGATATCATATTCAGAAGAAACAGTATCTCCCATTTGATAATGGGTGGTTGCTACCTCTGAACATAAAGTTACATTTCCGTCTGCCGTAAACTTAGCAATCATGTTGTATCCTCCGATGGAATGATTTTTCTCGGGATAATAAGCCAGCAACCAGCCGTTTTCAGCAGCGGCAATTGTAGCCCTGTATTCCTTCATGGCAGCCGCAATCCTTTCGGCCGCAGAAGTGTCAAATATATCTTTCTCGTCCTCAATGCAGGATTGCAAAGAAAAGAACGGGAGAAGAAGGATTAGATATAGTATTTTTTTCATAATATACTTTTTTAAATGTGTGTTAAATCCAATTGATCAATACTGTTACCTCGTCTCAATACCACTTCCCGTAGCTTGTAAATATCAATATTCCAGGAATCTTTCAGATAATTTTTTACAATTTCGAATTTTTGTTCAATAAGCTGCTTACCGGTTTTTTCATTTCCTGGTGCTGTCGTGTTGGCCGATTCCAACAGCACATCCCAGGTTTCTTGATCCCGGGTTACAAATATTGAAATAATCTCAACGAAATCTTCGCTATCATAACTACGGGCATACTGACTTACAAAACCTTTTTCTTTAGCCTCAGCTAAAGAGGCCGAGTTCCAGTCGTCCCCGATATAATCATTCTGAGTAATACTCAAAAAATCTACCGGATAATTTTTGATCTGATTCAGGATATGACCAAACTCATGATGCATGGTTTTTAAATAAGCATCGTTCAATTCTGCAGCCGTTATCGTTTGGGGATTGATGTTATTTACCCGATAAAGCGTAATTTTTAATCCCCCCTCTGCTGTACCCAAAATAACAGTATTATTACTATTATATGCACCGGAGCCAATCATATGAATAATTCTCGGCACATAGGTACGGGTAAATTCCAAGCCTGCAACTTCATCATAGGCTTCCAGCCATAAATATTTGATTAATTTAGCTAAAGCCATACATTTATCTGGCATAGCCGGGGCCAAAGTATAATCCATACTCGACTCAATATCTTCCATCTTGTATTTAACCTCTATATTATAAGGATAAACATAATTAGAAAGTAACCATTGGTCAAATGCAGTCCCGGACTCATCAGTTGTATCAAAAATACTATGACTGCTGGGTTCATTTTCATCACAGGACCAGAGAGATCCTGTCAATGTAAAAGCGAGCAGATATATTACTATTTTTTTCATATTTCTCTTTTTTAATTACATAAATATTACCTTGGATTCGGAGTCATTCCGGCACTGATTACATCGTATGGAAGCTGAAGTGCCCGGCGCGGATCGTCTACTTCCAGGGAATCTGTAACTGTCACATCATTGTTTGGATTGACATAACGACGGTATATTTTTATACCGAAACGTTTAATATCGAACCAGCGTAATCCTTCGTGTATAGTTTCAATGCGGCGGAAGTGTAATAAACAATACAAGAAATTTTCTTGCTCTTTGGAAACAATGGGTGTGGCCGGATTTAATTGTTTCTTTACCGTTGGTTCATAAGGCGTATAATCAGCCAAATCCGAATAATAACTATTAATCAATTCCCTTGTCAATTTTATAGTAGAAGTTGTATGCCGGGACATCCAAATCGCTAAATCATTGGTTGCCCCACTGTAATCCTGAAGCATTATATAGGCTTCAGCCCGGCAAAGAAGTAATTCATCGGATTGAAAAGCAGGTAAAATAGAATGAACATACCCGATTTTGGCTACAGGATCCGTATATTCGAAATAGTAAGGCAATTTCGGCGTACAAAGATAACCTGCTGTATAGTTTAATGCTGGTAAATAGAATAACTCGGCATTCCATTTGCCCCAAGGTCCTTCTGACTGTACAGTTTCTAAAGCTGTGAACTTACAATGCTGGTATTTCTTTCCACTGTTATAATTCCCAAAAGCTACAGCAATATTAGAATTTAGTGAAATAAGCATTAGATTTGCCTGGTGTTCGGTCTTTACATAATCCTCCGCAATAGGCCCGTATTGCGCAGACCGATCAATAGCGGTCATATCCCGAAGAATATTTTCAGGATTACCACCAAATACTAGATTTGCACACTCAATTACTTTATCGTATTTGTGTATATAGAGATAAAACCGTGCAGCAAAAGCATAAGCTGCTTTCTTATTAAAATGATATTTCGGTACCGTGTAAATGTTATCGTCTACAAGTGGAAGAGCTTCCTCTAAATCCTTTTGTATTTTTTGATATACTTCGGCCACTGTACCTCTTTCATAATAAGGACTCACGGTCGTTTCTGGTATTTCCATATAAGGAATTCCCAAATCAGAAGTACTGGTTTGTTCATTATATTGTTTACAAAAGACATTGACCAAAAGGAAATGATGATAAGCCCGGATCAACAAAGCTTCCGCTTTTTGCGGATTCAATTCTTCCGGGTTTTCATAATTTTCGATAGCTTCTAAAGCATGATTGGCCGTAGCAATAGCCGCATAACAACTGGCCCAAAAACTTTTAGGAGAATCTGTCCCCACTTCCTGAGTATCTTCCCAAGCATAAGTTTGTTCCTGAAGCCTGCTCAAAGAAGAATAACCATTATTACCGCGGTCATCTATATTATCAGACATAAACTCTGTAAGGTAAACATAAGACGACGTAGCATATCCCGTTACAAGTAATTTTGTTATATTCTGCTTTGTATCAAGCTCGGTCCGATTATCAGGAGTAGTACTCAGATAATCGTCGCACGAAACACTGAGCAATGCCAGCGCCGTGATAAATAGTAATATAATATATTTCTTATTCATAATCATTAATTTTTATAAGCCTAACCTTAAAGTGAATGTGAACTGCTTGGGCACAGGAGCGGCAACACCACCGGAACGGAAAAATTCTGGATCCTGACCATTCAGCTTATCGTCAGCATAAATCAGGAAAAGATTAGTCCCCTGTACTTTCATGGATAGACTGTTAAAGCCAATCTTGGTAAGAAGTCTTTTAGGGAAATCGTAAGATAAAGATATTTCCTTCATCCGGATAAACCCACCGTCAGCCGTACGTACATCAGAATAATTATAGGTATTATAAGCATAATTCAATTTTGAATTGTTTTTATGCTGACGTTGACTGACAATTACAGGTACATGGGTATATTTTTCATCTCCCGGTACCATCCAACGATTTTTGAATTCTTTCGGCATAGCATCCAAATCAGAATATCTTCCTTTAAAAACCGGATCCAGACGGATCTTATTACCAAATGAATAGGTCATAAATACATTCAGCTTTAATCCTTTATAAGAGAATGTATTTCCAAAACTACCCGTAATGGTGGGTTCACTTGAACCTTCATATTTCAAAAAGCCTAAATCGGTAGTTTGAAAATAAACATCCGTTGAAGTAATGTTCCCGTCCTGATCCAGAAATACAGGAATACCGTCCTCATTCAGTCCCCGGAAAGGAATTGAAAATAACGAACGCACCGGATAACCTTCCAAACCAAATCCGTTACCGGTAATCATATCGATAGCCCGTTTTCTGGTTTTCATTTTGCTAATTTCATTCTTAGCATATGAAAAAATTAAATCAGTAGTCCACCGGAAATTCTTCAAGTTGATGTTTGTTGTAGATAAAGAAAATTCTACACCATGAGCTTTCATTTCAGCTACATTAGCCATTTTATCCACTACGCCGCCAACACCTATAGTCGTAACAGGGCCAATTAAATCATAATTGTTACGTTTATATCCGTCAATTGTAAAATTGATCCGGTCATTTAAGAAGCCCATATCTACTCCTATATTCAGCTCATGTTTTTTCTCGTAAGTCAGTTCGCTGTTTTCTATATCATCTAAATAGATCGCTGTCTCTTTTGCATTCGTTTCCGGACGGAAAGGCGTACCACTAAGATACACAGGCTTAGAGTTTGTCACATTTGATGGTCCCCGGTCTGCCGTCAAACTATAGGAAGCTCTTACTGTAAAATGAGTAAGTGCAGGTTCCAAATTCTTGAAGAAATCTTCTTCATGCATATTCCAAGCTCCCGATATATTCCAGGTTGGAATCCAACGGGATGAATGACTTTTACCTAATTTATTGGTTCCTTCATAACGGCCAGTTCCACTGACGGTATAACGCCCCTTATAGGAATAGGTTGCTGTTCCGAAGAAAGCAGCTAAACGGGAGCGGCTATTGTCTACTGTAAAATAATCGGAATTATCTTCTACGCCTTTTTTAAATACTTCATAAGCATAATAAGAAATGTCTCCCATAGAATACTGACGACCCCAACCACGTGACCAGTTTTTTTGACGATCAACGGTTTGCAACAACATACCACCGTAAAAATTCACAATATGGATTTCATTAAATACCTGATTCCAGGACAAATCTGCACGGAAGTCATAACCGAGCATCTTATTGTCGGTTCTTTCATAGATACCTCCTTCAGGTAATACAGAAATCGGAAGATCGTACGGATAATCCGGATCTTTATATAAATACGGATTTGCTTTCCTTACAGTAGCATCCGGCATAGCGCGGTAAGCTAGGGCTTGATTGGATTCATCCTTGATGTGGTGTTCCATGATGGAAGCTGAATACTTTAATGCTCCCATAGCGCCAACTTCCAGACTGGGAAGGATTTTCCATTTGAGTTCTCCCTGGAATCTTAAATCCGTTACATTCAAATCCATGTAGTTATTCTGCAACTCATGCATAATGTTAAACGGAGCATAGTTACGGGTATAAAACTCATTGGCATCCAATGCTCTGGAAGTGTTCAAAGCATAACTATAGGGGTTGATATCGAAAGAACGTTTTACTTCTCCGGATACAACATCTATTTCCTGAGCCAGAGTTCCGGGAGCAGTTTGTTTACGGAAAGCTGCGTTACCAATTAAATTTAAAGAAAGGTTTTTGTAAAGGTTATAATTCGCATTGATATTTGCTGTATAACGTTGTACTTTACTTTGTTTGGACCAACCCGGATCAACCATGGCGCTCAAAGAAGCATAAAAAACTGCTTTGTCTGTACCACCGCTCATGCTGACAGAATGGTTCTGCATCACACTGTTTTCAAACAGTCTGTCGAACCAGTTGGTATTGCGCATTTCAGCCTGACGCAAATAAGCGTTGCGGGCAGATTTGGTGTTCTGAAGCGCAAACGTACCGGTAATTGGATCATAGGTATTCAGCAGGTTATACATCTTACCGTATACACCGCTGTTGGAGGCTCTCATCGTTTCTCCGAAATTCAAGTACCCTTTTGCTTGCATTTCCTGATAAATACCCATCTGTTCCTGGGAATTCATAATGTTAAACTCACTGTAATGCGGTTTCATGCGTACTGTAAATTCACCCGTGTAGTTGATACGGCTCACCCCG